>DATMAH010000175.1:0-4413 GCA_035583735.1 Dehalococcoidia bacterium | reverse complement strand
GTGCTCGTCGCGGCGCAGGCCGGCGACGTAGTCCTCGTTGAGGTTCACCAGCGAGACCGCCCCCGTCGCCGCCGGCACATCGACATACGCCTCCGCCGGCTCGTCCAGCGTGTTGTAGAGCCGCACGATGATGCCGTCGCCGTCCTCCGCGCGCTTGATCGCTGACACCTGGAAGGCCGGCGACGACACCCGCACGAACGCCCCCTCCCAGTCGATGTGGCCGAGGCCGTGGCGATTCCAGCGCGCCCGCATGGGCCGCAGGTGCTGGATCGCCTGCACGTGCGCGCCCGCGTCCGCCCAGTCGCCCGCGTGGGGGATGATGCTGTACTCGAAGGTATGGCTGCCCGGCATCTGTGCGCCGGGTGTGCGGAGCTGGGGGCCGGCGCCGCCGCGGCGCGTCGAGAGATCGTCGCGCGAGAGCCAGCCGACGCAGCGCAGCAGCGTGACGGCGATCTCGGCGCCGCCGTCCGCGTCGATGACCTCGTACTCCGGCAGACCGCGGTTGGCGATGGTGAGGCCGTGCACGCCGTCGTCCACGCTGACGAACGCCTTCTGCGGATACGTGCCGAGCGGCTGCTCCATCCACGTCTGCGGGTCCCAGGCGGGCAGCGCCACCGGCCGCGACACGACGCCGAAGTGCTGGTCCGCCTTCGACACGCGCGCGCGCAGCCCCGACTGGAAGTGCACGCGCAGCCGGTGGTCCTCCGCCGCGTTCTCGACCGTCGTACGCACGTCGATGCGCGGCACGCCGTCGGTCAGCGTCACCCGCGACACGATCGGCGTCTCGACGGCGTCGTCTGACCGGCCGGCGCGGTCGTCGGAGAGGCGCGACGGCAGGCGGTACGTCTGCTCTACGACGAGGGTGCGCCTGCCGGCGGCCGCCTCTGTGCGGACGCTCCGCGTCGTCGCCGCGCGCTCGATGAGGACGTCACGCTCCGGCGGACAGTAGTTGTACTCGTCGCCGCGGTCGCCTCCGTCGACGAACCGGTTCAGCCCCCGCAGCACGCGTCCATCGCGCTTGTCCGTGACGACGAGCGGGCCGTCCTCGTCCGCCTCGACGACGAAGAACTCGTTCTCGATGCGCCAGTCCAGGCCCGCTTCCGGCGGCGCCTGTGGCTCGTCCGCAAGCTCGACGCGGTAGACCTTGTACCCGTAGCCGGGCACGTCCGCGGCGACGAACCCGACGTCGGCGCGCCTGCGGTCGTACCCGGAGGGTGCGCCGGCCGGGAGGACGACGGTCTGCGTCGTGCCGACCTGCCCGGCCGGGATGCGTTCGCCGTCCGGGCCGATGACGGCGACGACGGGCCGGGCATCGTCCCAGGGCAGTGTCGCGACCACGAAGCCGGTCGCGGGCTGTGGCGTCGGGTTGAACACGGCGATCGTGCCGAGCGCGTCGTTCGGTGCGAGCGCCGCGATCACGCGCAGCGCTCGCCGCGTGACCTCGTCGCCGATCTCGCGCACCCAGTCGTAACGCTGCCGCATCTCGTCGTGCACCGCATCCACCGAGCAGCCGCAGATCGAGTCATGCGGCTGGTTCTCCAGCAGGTGCCGCCAGGCGCGGTCGACCAGCGCCATGATCGAGTCCTCGGACGTCGGGAACGGCATGTGCGCCGTCGTCGCGGGCAGCGGCTCTACCCACTCGGGCCCGGCCTGCTTCTTGAGCGCGCCGGCCCAGAGCGAGAACGGCTCCGCCCAGTGCGCCAGCAGGTCCTCGCACTCCTGGTTCGCCTGCTTGATCCACATGCGCGCCGAGAGCACGCCCGGCAGCAGGTGCGCGCGCTGCCCGCTCCGGAACTCTCCCTGGTGCACCGGCCACTCGTCGCGGCTATCGACGATGTACGCGCGTATGGCCGACAGCACCTCCGGCAGCGAGGCGTGCTCGATGATGGCGTCGTCCAGGTCCATGTTCGCGTTGTCGATCATGGACGAGAGCTCCGGCTGGGGGCCCAGGTGGTCGCCGCCGTTCATCACCAGCAGGTAGGGCGTCGTCGCGTACGGCTCCAGCGTGTCTCGGATGGCGTCGATGCGGGCCATCAGCGCGCGGTGGGCACGCGGCAGCACGCCGCCGATGCCGTACCCCGCCGGCTTGTGCACCGTCAGCACCTCGCTGCCGTCCGGCGACCGCCAGAAGAACTCTGTCGTCTTCAGCGAGTCGTCGGCGCCGCGCCACATCGTCGCGTCCTGGATGCCGAAGCCGTTGAGGATCGCCGGCATATGGGCGATCTGCCCGAACGGGTCGGGGATGTAGCCGACCTTCATCACCGGCCCGAACATCGCGGCGACGCGGTGGCCGCGGAGGATGTTGCGGACCAGCGCCTCGCCGCCGGGCAGGAACTCGTCCGGGATGATGTACCACGGGCCGATGAGCAGCCTGCCCTCCTGCACCAGCCGCTGCACGTCATCGAAGCGGTCCGGGCGCACCTCCAGGTAGTCCTCGAGCGGGATCGTGTGCCCGTCCAGCATGAAGTGCCGGTAGTTGGGGTCGGAGTCGAACAGGTCGATGAGCGCGTCGAACAGGCCGACGAGACGGACGCGGAACGCCTGGTACGGGAGATACCACTCCCGGTCCCAGTGCGTGTGCGAGACGACCATCAGGTGGCGTTTCTCGCGCGCCGTGGGCTCGAAGACAGGCATCTGGTGTCCCTTCATCGGGGGCGAAGCGGCGCCGCGGGCACTAGGATCCCGCGAGTCAGCGAATGGTAGCGGACGCCCTCACCCCAGTGAAACTATCGGCGATCGGCGGCGCATCCGTCCGCGGCGCTACTCATATTGGACCACGCAGTGCACATCGTAGCCCGCGAGGCGCTCGCGGCCGCGCAGCCCCCGCAGCTCGATGAGGAACAGCACGCTGTCGACGCGCGCGCCGAGCAGCTCCACCAGCTTGCAGGTGGCGTGCGCCGTGCCGCCGGTCGCGAGCAGGTCGTCGACGACGATGGCGCGGTCGCCCGGCGCCAGCGCGTCGGCGTGGATGTCCAGCCGGCTGTCCCCGTACTCCAGCGAGTACTCGATGCTCATGCGGGCGGCCGGCAGCTTTCCCGGCTTGCGCACCGGAACGAATGGCAGGCCCAGCCGCTCGGCGATCGGCACGCCGAACAGGAAGCCCCGCGACTCGATGCCGACCACTGCCGTCGCGTCGCGCGAGCGCGCGTACCCCGTCATCAGGTCCAGCGCCTCACGCAGGGCGTCCGGCGTCCGCAGCAGCGGCGTGATGTCGCGGAAGAGGATTCCGGGGCGCGGGAAGTCCGGTATGTCGCGGACGAATCGCTTGAGGTCCACGCCGGAAGCGTATCGGACCGCGGTCCGAGACGGAGGCTAGGCGAGGAAGCGCAGGCGCAACCGGAGCTGCTCCGGCTGCGACTCGTCGACGATGATGCGCTTGCCGGTGCCGGCGCTCACGCCTTCGGCCACCGCGCTCGACGTCATCGGCTGGCTGAGGACGAGCTGGATTGCCGCCTCGTCGTCTTGGTAGCGCCGGACGGCGGCCGACTGCACCTCCGGCATGCGCACGAGCGCGCGCTGCAGCTCCATCAGCCCCTGGAAGCCGGGGACGCCGGCGATCGTCACGTCGATGCCCTCACCGCCGGGCGCAAACGAGCGCTCCATCTCGGGCAACTGCGGCTTCGCGGGGGGCTGGGCCGCGCGCTGCTCCGCCAGTGAGGCCACCGCCTCGGTCAGCTCCGCCATGCGCGCGGACAGCGTCTCCGTGTGCTCGACGAGGCGGGTCAGGATCGTCCCGAATCGCTCGATCGCGCGCAGGGTCTCGGCGCCGTGGGCGTCGCGGTCCGCTGCCAGCAGGCCGTGCGCCTCGACGAGCGCGCGGGCGATGACCTCCGCCGCTCGCTCAGTGGAATCGCCGTGGGGAGAGGGGTTGCCCGTCGTCATGCTCGTCTCTCTAACGCTCCCCACCAGTCCACGCTATCACCCGAGGCGAACACCGCATTCGCGCGAGAGCGATCGCGATGCATCGGACATACAGGTATCGGCGTGCGGGGAGGCGCTCCGAACAAGTGTATCAGGGTGTTTGCACTCCCTTTTCGCCGGTCAGCGGCGCGCCCTCCCGGCCCGGCGCGCCTAAGGGGAGTAGGTATCACGCGCGCTCCCGTACGGAGGGCGTGGCCGCTCGCACCTAAGCGCTGGGCAAGGGATAGTCGAGGCGGCCGCAGGACGCACATGGAGGACGAGATGACACGCTTGCTGGTCGACCGCGACGACGAACTGCCGGGCCTGATGACGGTGACGCTCAACCGGCCGGAGAAGCTCAACGCGCTCGACGTCGAAACCCACGACGAGCTGCAGGCACTTTGCCGCCAGCTCGCCGACGACCCCGAGACGCGCGTCGTCATCTTCACCGGCGCTGGCCGCGCCTTCTCCGCCGGGGCCGACCTCGGCAGCGCGCGGCCCGGCCGGCCGCGC
>DATMAH010000174.1:0-2538 GCA_035583735.1 Dehalococcoidia bacterium | reverse complement strand
CGACCCCGACACGGCGGCCGCGCTCGGCATCGGCCGCGCGGGCGAGGACGTCATCCTCGTGCGCGAGGAGACGTCGCCGGACGACATCCACGGCATGACGGCGGCGCAGGGCATCCTCACCGAGCGCGGCGGCATGAGCAGCCACGCCGCGCTCGTCGCGCGCGGCTTCGGCAAGCCGTGCGTGGCCGGCTGCGAGTCGATCTCGGTCGACGAGGAGGCGAAGGCGTTCTCGATCGCCGGCGTCGCCGTGCCGGAGGGGCAGGTGATCACGATCGACGGCTCGAAGGGCGCCGTCCTGCTGGGCCGCATCCCGACGATCGCGGCCGAGATCTTCCCCGAGTTCAGCGAGTTCCTCGGCTGGGCCGACGAGGTAGCGCGCCTGAAGGTGCGCGCCAACGCCGACAACCCGCCGGACGCCGCCAATGCCGTCCAGTTCGGCGCCATGGGCATCGGCCTCTGCCGCACGGAGCACATGTTCCTCGAGAAGGAGCGCCTGCCCGTCGTGCGGGAGATGCTGCTGGCCGCCACGGGCGCGAAGCAGCTCGAGGCGGAATCGGAAGCGCTGAAGAAGGAGATCGAGAACGCCAGCGGCGAGAAGCGGCAGCAGCTCGAGGCGCGCCTGAACGAGGTGCTGGGACGCCTGGAGGGCCCGATGGGCCAGTACCGTGGCGCGCTCGACCGCATCCTGCCCATGCAGCAGGGCGACTTCGAGGAGATCTTCCGCGTCATGGCAGGCAAGCCCGTCACCATCCGTCTCATCGACCCGCCCATGCACGAGTTCCTCCCGGACCACGACGCGCTGCTCGAGGACGTGACGCGGCTGCGCATCGAGTCGCCCGGCTCGCCGGAGCTGCGCGAAAAGGAGCGGATGCTCGCCGCCGTCAACGCGCTGCGCGAGGCGAACCCGATGCTGGGCCTGCGCGGCTGCCGCCTCGGCATCCTCTTCCCCGAGATCAACGAGATGCAGGTGAAGGCGATCTTCCGTGCGGCGATCAAGCTCGCGGGCGAGGGCGTCGAGGTGCTTCCCGAGATCATGATCCCGCTCGTCGGCTTCGAGACGGAGCTGGCGTACCTGCGCGAGCTGCTGGAGACGACGGCCCGCCGCGAGATGGAGCAGGCGGGCGTGCAGGTGACGTACCAGTTCGGCACGATGATCGAGCTGCCGCGCGCGGCGCTCACGGCGGGCGAGATCGCGAAGACGGCGGAGTTCTTCTCGTTCGGCACGAACGACCTGACGCAGACGACGCTGGGCTGCAGCCGCGACGACGCCGAGGGCAAGTTCCTCGCCAGGTACCTGGAGATGGGCATCCTCAAAGAGAACCCGTTCGAGACGATCGACCAGCAGGGCGTCGGCGCCATCATGCGCCAGGCGGTCGAGGCGGGGCGCGCCGCGCGCCCGAACATCAAGCTGGGGATCTGCGGCGAGCACGGCGGCGACCCGAAGTCCGTCGAGTTCTGCCACGCGCTGGGGCTGGACTACGTGAGCTGCTCGCCGTTCCGCGTGCCGATCGCGCGGCTCGCGGCGGCGCAGGCGGCGCTGGGCGAGGGCGCCGAGCGCGACCGGTAGGTGAGCCGTCAGCTCTCAGCTGTCAGCTATCAGCCTGGCCGGCAGCGGGATGAGTTGTTGGCACCGATCAGTAGCGGGTTGTACCCGGCGTCGGGAGCGAAGGAGACAGGGGACCGCGCGCGGTCCCCTGTTCCGTGCCACTCGGGCGGGCCGATCACCAGTGGCGGCTGCACGAGTTGTTGTAGTGGTCGAGCAGCATCGCCGTGATGATCATGTACGTCCATCCAGGCTTCCACGGCCGCGAGTAGAACGGCAGCCGGTCGCCGTACGTGGCGAGGAGGTAGTCGCCCTTCCCGATCAGGGTGTCCGCCGCGGGGCCGGCCGCGCCGTTGGCGCGGTTGAGCTTCGCGGCGATGAGCTGGTGCGCCAGGATCATGCTCGCGTCACCGCGCGTGGGGCGGCTGAGCAGCCACAGCAGCTCCGCCTTGCCGTACGCGTCGTCGCCCAGCGTCATCGACGACAGCGGCCAGTGCGACTCGTGGGTCTTCCAGTAGCCGTATGAGTACGGGCAGTTGGCGGCCGGCGTGCGCGTCGGCCCGACGGTGCGGGTCGCCGTTGCCGCGGCCGTCCGCGTGTGCGTGGCGGTGGGCACCGCCGTCCGCGTGTGCGTCGCCGTCGGCACGGGCGGCCGCGTGGTGGTAGCACTCGGCACCACCGTTGTCGTGCGCGTGACGGAGGCTGCGGCGGTGGCCGTCCGCGTCACCGTTGTGCGCGTGGACGTCGCGACGGCGGTCGGCGATGCCGTCCTGGTCGCGCTTGGTGTGCTGGTGCTGGTGGCCGTGGGCACCGGCGTGTTGGTGGCCGTGCTCGTGGCGGTTGCCGAACTCGTCGGCGTCGCCGTGCTCGTCGACGTTGGGACGGGCGTGCTCGTCGCGGCGACGGTCGTCCGGGTCGGCGTGTGCGTCGGCGTCGCCGTCGGACTTGATGTGGGCGTGGATGTCGCCGTGCGCGTCGGCGTCGGCGTATCCGTC
>DATMAH010000173.1:0-5449 GCA_035583735.1 Dehalococcoidia bacterium | reverse complement strand
CAGCGCGACCCGGACGAAGGCTTCGTCGCCGTCGGCCGCGTGATGGCCCCCTTCGGGCTGCACGGCGAGATCAAGGTGCAGAGCCTCACGGACAACCCCGAACGCTGGCAGCCGAAGTCGCGCCTCTGGTTCGGGCAGCGTCAGGTGACCGTGAAGTCCTCCCGCGAGGCCCAGGGCCACGTCTTCCTCAAGCTCGTCGGCTTCCCGGACCGGACCAGCGTCGAGGCGTTGCGGCACGCCATCATCCAGGTGCCGGAGTCCGAGCTGCCGCCCCTGCCGCCGGGCGAGCACTACCGCTTCCAGCTCGTTGGGCTGCGCGTGGAGGACCGCGACGGCCACGCGCTCGGCGTCGTCGAGGAGGTGCTGGAGACGGGGGCGAACGACGTCCTGCGCGTCCGCACGCCCGCTGGCGGCGAGATGCTGCTCGCGGCGCTGCCGGACGTCATCGTCTCGGTCGACGTCGGCGCCGGCCGCATCGTGGTCGACCCGCCGGACTGGACATAGGTTTCGGGCGCGGCCGGCATTGCGTGGCCAGTGTCGATCAAGCGGCGGCCCGCTCGTCGTACGGTTGGAGGCGGAGCGCCTGTGCCGCCCAAGTAGGAGGACACGTGCTGTACGCGCTACTGATCTACGCCGACCCGGAGCCCGTGCTTCGAGGGCGGGATGACGATGACGAGATGAGCCAGCACTTCAAACTTGCGGCCGACCTGCGAGAGCGCAACGCATACGTGGCGTCGGAAGCTCTCGGGCCAGCGCTTCGGACGGTCCGCGTGCGAGATGGCCGCCCGCTGTTGACGGACGGGCCTCACGCCGAGACCAAGGAGATGGTGGGCGGTTTCTACATCGTCGACTGCCAGGACCTCGCCGAGGCCGAGGCTATCGCGGCTCGCATCCCGCCGTCAGCGCGCGGCGCCGTCGAGGTGCGCGCCGTGATGCATGTGGACGGATGGGACTACGGCGCCACGGCGGCGCGGCAGCGCCACACGTTCTCGTGAGGCGCCAGGCGGACGGGAGGAGGAGCGATGCAATACATCTTTCTGATCTACGAGGACGAATCCGACGAGCGGCGCGACGCGCCCGACCTCATCGCGGAGTACACTTCGCTTTCGGACGAACTGAAGCGACGCGACGCACACATCTTCGGCGCGGCGCTGGAGCCGACGTCCACCGCCACCAGCGTGCGGGAGCGTGACGGCAAGCGCATGATCATCGACGGGCCGTTCGCCGAGACGAAGGAGGCGCTCGCCGGTTTCATGATCCTCGACTGCGAGAACCTGGATGAGGCGATCGAACTGGCGGCGCGCATGCCGACGGCGCGCATCGGCACCATCGAAGTGCGCCCCGTCGCCTGACGCTCGACGATGACGGACCTCCGCGGACCCACGGCCCAGCTCATCGACCGCACCTACCGCGAGCAGTCGGGCCGCATCCTCGCGTCGCTCATCCGCCAGTGCGGCGACTTCGACCTCGCCGAGGACGCGCTTCAGGAGGCGTTCGCCGCCGCCGTCACGCACTGGGTTGGCGACCCGCCGTCAAACCCGGCCGCCTGGATCACGACCACGGCGCGACGGCGCCTCATCGACCGGCTGCGGCGCGACCAGAAGCTGGCGGAGAAGCGCGAGCTGCTCCAGCGCGAGGCCGAAGTCGCGGCCGACGTCGCGGCGAGCGGTGGCCAGGAGGAACAGCCCATGCCAGAGGTCGACGACCGCCTGCGCCTGATCTTCACCTGCTGCCACCCCGCGCTCGCGCTTGAGGCGCAGGTGGCGCTGACGCTGCGCACGCTGGGCGGCCTGACGACGCCCGAGATCGCGCGCGCCTTCCTGGTGAGCGAGACGACGATGGCGCAGCGGCTGGTGCGCGTGAAGAAGAAGATCAGGGACGCGAAGATCCCCTATCGCGTGCCGGAGCCGCACAGCCTGCCCGAGCGCCTCGACGCCGTGCTGGCCGTCATCTACCTCATCTTCAACGAGGGCTACAGCGCATCGTCCGGCGATGCGCTGATCCGCCGCGAGCTGTGCGCCGAGGCGATCCGCCTCGGACGCATGCTGGTCGAGCTGATGCCGGACGAACCGGAGACAATGGGACTGCTGGCGCTGATGCTGCTGCACGACGCGCGCCGCGACGCTCGCACGGCGCCCGACGGCTCGATCGTGCTGCTGGACGAGCAGGATCGCTCGCTCTGGGACCGGCAGCAGATCGACGAAGGATCGCGGCTGGTGGAGCGGGCGATGCGCGCCGGACGCATCGGACCGTACCAGCTCCAGGCCGCCATCTCCGCCCTGCACTGCGAGCACGACGACGCCTCGAAGACGGACCGCGCGCAGATCGCGGCGCTCTACGGCGCGCTCGAACGCCTGCAGCCGACGCCCGTCGTGCGTCTCAACCGGGCGGTGGCTGTCGCGCTCGCCCGCCAGCCCTCGGACGGGCTGGCGCTGCTAGACGACGCGGTGGAGGCGGCGCTCGATGGGTATCACCTCTTCCACGCGGCGCGGGCCGACCTGCTGCGCCGCGACGGCCGCATGCCGGAGGCGCGTGCGGCGTACGAGCGCGCGCTGGCGCTGTGCGGTAACGACGTAGAGCGCGCGTTCCTGCGACGCCGCATCGCGGAGGTCTCGGAGTAGCGGCGGCGGATGGTATACTGCCTCGAATCTGGGGATATAGCTCAATTGGGAGAGCGCCGCGTTCGCAATGCGGAGGTTGGGGGTTCGAGCCCCCCTATCTCCACCAGAAGCCCCTGACACGCCCCCGCACGCACGCGGGGGCGTTCTTCGTGCAAGGCGCGTCGCGGCACTGGGCACATGGCCGATACTAGCGTGATGGGCGACGACGAGATCCTGGCGGTGATGCGGGACGCCTTCGCCGCGCCGCGGCCGGAGCACTTCACGAACTTCCAGCACTGCTGCGAGTGCGCCGAGCACGACGCCACGCTTATGTCGCGTGACATCGACACGCTGACCCAGGACGACGTTGGCATGCAGTCGTGGGACCCCATCTGCTTCGCCACCGAGGAGGCCTTCGCCTACTACTTGCCCGCGCTCGCCCGCCTCGCGCTCGGCCCCGAGCATCCGCAGTGGGGCTGGTACGGCGAGCAGCTCATCCGCCACCTGGAGATGGACGGCGCGCGCAACCGCCGCTGGACGCACTGCTCGCCGGTGCAGCGGCGCGCCGTCGCGCGGCTGCTGGAGCACATCTCCGACACCCGCCGCGACCTCGTGCGGGCGTACGATCTCGAGCCGGAGCTGCTCCGCGCGTGGGAGGCCTGGGCCGACGCAGGGGAGGCGTAGAGGGTCAGTATGCGCCCTACCCGCCCTCGAACATATCCGGATCTGGATCAGTGAGGCCTATGATCACGACGTCGCACTCGTCACCGCCTCGATCTTCGAGCACCTCGTAATAAATGACGTGGCGTACACGAGTACACGCGTCTACCGCGCACTTCATGTGTGCGAATCAACTTCGATTCGGGATGGGGGTGGGGGTCGATGGACAGGAGACGGAAGACTTCGTCAAGCTGTTCCCGATCCCGGCGAGAGAGCGCATCATACGCGGACACCACGTCCTCGCGTATGCAGACGCGGTAAGGCACGGTTCAACCGTCGATAGGCTTTGATCGCCTCGATGCGGACTCGTCGGTCGAACCGGTCGGGGACACCTCGTCGATGCCCGATTCGTGAATTCGGCGGAGCACGTCTTCGCTATACCCGGCCACGGACGCTTCGCGGTCCGCTCGCGTAGGCGCGTCGCGCCGCCTGAGCAGGCTCCGTGGCCAGCTCGTCGCGGCCTCCACGAGACCAGCGATGGTCATCCGCCGGTGCCTCCTATGTTGGTGCAATCCCATGGTGCATGCATCGGGCGTACACCCCCGTATGCGCATCCTGGCGCCTGATGATACCACCTGTGCTTACACCCTTAATTCGCCGGGCAACAAGGCCCTATCAGGAACGTTATGTCGTCATCGGTACCAGCGGCCAGACTGTTGCCTTACACTCGCCAGCATGACGGACCCGGCTGCCGATACGCTGGACGCCAGCATGGGCGCGCTCGATAGCGTGCGCCGTCTCGCGCCCGGCCGCGCCATCACCATCCGGCCCGCGCGCGACGGGGACGCCCGCCGCCTGGCGCAGATCTACAACTTCTACATCGAGCAGACGGCGGTCACGTTCGACACGGAGCCACAGACGGCGGCCCAGCGGCGCGAGTGGATGTCGCATTACGCCGAGACGGGACGGCACCGGCTCCTCGTCGCCGAGCGCGACGGCACGGTGCTGGGCTACACGGCCAGCAGCCGCTTCCACCAGCGGCCGGCATACGACACCACCGTCGAGACGACGATCGTCTGCGCGCCGGAGGCGGTGGGGCTGGGATTGGGGCGGCGCCTGTACGACGCCCTCTTCGAGGCGATCCGCGACGAAGACGTGCACCTCCTCGTCGCGCTGGTGACGATGCCGAACGCCGGCTCGGCAGCGCTGCACGAGCGCTTCGGCTACGAGCAGGCGATGGTCTTGCCGGAGGCGGGGCGCAAGTTCGGGCGCTGGTGGGACGTCGCCTGGTTCGTCCGCCGCTTCCCGTAGCCGGCGCACGCCGACGCGCAGCGACGGCGACCGCCCCGCGGGTGATCGCCGCCGTGATGGCGCCGGCGTCCGCGCCTCAGCCCGACATCGCCTCCGTGTGCGCGCGCACGTGGTCGATCAGCACGCCGCCGAGGATGAGGTCCTGCAGCGTCACTTCCGCGCCGTCCGCGAGCGCGAGCGGCGCCTTGCGGTCGAGCTGCTCGTCCGTGATGCCGTCGAAGAACGCGAACACGGCCTTCGAGCCGTCGCGGGTCGTCTGGATGGCATCGGCCTTGGTGCAGTTCGCGTGCCGCGCGGCATGGTCGTTGTTGCGCTTGTGGATGTCGTCCCACGTGTACGACGGCAGCGGCCGCTGCGCGGCGTGCGCCGTCAGGTACTCCAGCTCCAGCTCGAACTGGTAGCCCACGTGGCGCGCGCTGGCGGCGTTCGTCCAGCCCTCGTCGTCCGACGGCGCGTGCCAGCGGTCGTCCGGGAACCGCTCGATCGCGCCGATCAGCTTCTCGAGCCCCTGCTCGAAGTCCTGCCTCAGCTTCTGCACCCTGTCGGTCACCGTCGGCCTCCCTTCGCTGCTCGATGGTACGGCAACCGCGTCCGTCGCGCCTGTCGTGTCGCCTGTCTGCGTCATGGCTCTGCTCCTTTCGTCTGTCCTGTGGATTCATGGCGCCGACCGTACGATAGGGCGCCGGAGCCGGCCCGTAATCCGCCGAGGGTTTATGCGCGGGTTGATTCCCGCGGAGTGCGCGGAATCGAAACGGAGGGCCGGCGCGCTACCATGCGCCATGACCGTCCCGAACAAGCCGCTGGTGCTGGACCTGCTGGCGTGGCTCGCCGAGGCGCCCGGCCCTACGCCGACGTCATGGCGGCGTGGCGCACGTCCT
>DATMAH010000172.1:0-2497 GCA_035583735.1 Dehalococcoidia bacterium | reverse complement strand
ACGCTGACCTGGGGTGCGCGGTGGACGATGGGCGGCGGGCGTACGTTGTCCGGGATGCTGGGGGATGGTCGTGAGACGTGGGCGGCGGTGGCGCGTCGTCCGGCGGTGGGCGGCGGTGGTGGTGCGGTGCGTCCGCGGCGGTGACTCGACAACGGGCGCGTGATGGGGGCGGCCGGATCTTGTGGACGCGCGGGGGGCGGCGGTAAGATGGCTGGTGGGCGGCATCCCCCGAGGTGCCGCCATTTGTTTTGTGGCGACCCCGGCCCCGCAGGAGAGCATGCCAAAGTACATCTTCGTGACCGGCGGCGTGGTGAGCTCCGTCGGAAAAGGCATTACGACAGCAGCCCTCGGCCGCATCCTCAAGTCCCGCAACGTCTCCGTCTCCATCCAGAAGCTCGACCCGTACCTCAACGTCGATCCCGGCACGATGTCGCCGTACCAGCACGGCGAAGTGTTCGTGACGAGCGACGGCGCGGAGACGGACCTGGACCTGGGGCACTACGAGCGCTTCATCGACGAAGAGCTGACGAAGCTGAGCAGCGTGACGACGGGGCAGATCTACCAGTCCGTCATCCAGAAGGAGCGGAAGGGGGAGTTCCTGGGCGGGACGATCCAGGCGGTGCCGCACGTGACGAACGAGATCAAGGCGCGCGTGCGGGCGATCGCGCGGGAGACGGGCGCGCAGGTGGTGATCGTGGAGGTCGGCGGCACGGTGGGTGACATCGAGGGCCAGCCGTTCCTGGAGGCGATCCGGCAGATCCGGCGCGAAGAGGCGCACGAGGACACGCTGAGCATCCACGTGACGTTCCTGCCGCACGTGGGTTCGACGAACGAGCTGAAGACGAAGCCGACGCAGCACTCGGTGCGGGAGCTGCGGAGCGCGGGCATCCAGCCGGACGTCATCCTCTGCCGGGCAGACCACGAGGTGACGGCGGAGATCCGCCGGAAGATCGCGCTGTTCTGCGACGTGGACGAGCGGGGCGTGATCTCGCTGCCGACGATGAGCAGCATCTACGAGGTGCCGATCGTGCTGCAGGACGAGAACCTGGGCGACTACGTGATCGAGCTGCTGAAGCTGGACGCGTCGCCGCGGGACCTGGCGCCGTGGCGCGAGATGGTGGAGCGTCTGCACAACCCGAGCGGCGAGGTGACGATCGCCGTCGTGGGGAAGTACGTGGAGCTGCACGACGCCTACCTCTCGATCAAGGAGGCGCTGATCCACGCGGGGATCGCGCACCGGACGAGGGTGAACATCCGGTGGGTACATTCGGAGCGGCTGGAGCAGGAGCCGGTGACGACGGCGCTGGAGGGCGCGGACGGGATCCTGGTGTGTCCGGGGTTCGGCGCCCGGGGCATCGAGGGGAAGCTGGAGGCGGCGCGTCACGCGCGCGAGCACGGCGTCCCGTACCTGGGCGTGTGCCTGGGGATGCAGATGATGGTGATCGAGTACGCGCGCAACGTGCTGGGGCTGGCGGGCGCGAACTCGACGGAGGTGGACGCGCACACGCCGCACCCGGTGATCAGCCTGCTGAGCGAGCAGATGGGCGTGGAGGACCTGGGCGGGACGATGCGGCTGGGCGGGTACGCCTGCACGCTGGTGCCGGGGACAAAGGCGGCGGCGGCGTACGGCGTCGAAGAGGTCGTGGAGCGCCACCGGCACCGCTACGAGTTCAACAACAAGTACCGGGAGCAGTTCGAGCGGGCCGGGCTGGTCGCGAGTGGTACGTCACCGGACGGCAGCCTGGTGGAGATCATGGAGGTGCGCGCCCATCCGTTCATGGTGGGGTCGCAGTTCCACCCGGAGTTCCGGTCGCGGCCGGACCGGCCGCAGCCGCTGTTCCGGGAGTTCGTCGCGGCGGCGAAGGAGCGGCGCGCCGGCAAGGACGCGGGCATGCTGGCGCCGGAGCGTGAGCGCGTGGCGGCGGGTAACGCGGGGGCGTGACCGGCGTCGACATCCTTTCGTACCTGCACTGGCTATCGTTGTTCCTGATGATGGCGGGCCTCGGCGCGGTGATGGTGGCGCTGTGGCGGGGCTGGCGTGAAGACGAAATCGAGCGGCAGGTAGTGGCGTTCGAGGACGCGATCACGGGGCACCGGGCGCTGCTGCTGCCGGGGACGATCGCGGTGGGTGCGACGGGCGTCTTCCTGGCGGCGGACGCGGGCTACAACTTCTTCACGACGGGCTGGCTGCTGGCGCTCGAGCTGGTGTACCTGTTCGTGCTGCTGTTCTGCGTGCCATTGCTGGGGCACGCACTGAACCGCGTGAACATCGAGACGCTGAAATCGCGCAAGACGGGCGAACCGACGGCGGAGCTGCGGGAGCTTTTGGCGGACAACGTGCCGATCGTGATCTCGCTGGTGGTGCTGTTCACGATCCCGGTGATGGTGTGGCTGGCGGAGTTCAAGCCGTTCTAGGGGCTGGTCGCTGGTGAGTGGTGATTGGGGGCTGGTGATTGGTGATTGGTGATTGGGGGCTGGTGATTGGTGATTGGTGATT
>DATMAH010000171.1:0-2754 GCA_035583735.1 Dehalococcoidia bacterium | reverse complement strand
GACCGCGCAGCCGGCCGGCATCCGCAGCACGGGCAGTCGCGGCCCGGGACGAGGGCTGCCCGGCCGGCCGCCTGCGCGGACGAAGCGCGTGCACCGTCGCGCCCGCCAGCGGCGACGACGGCGGATAGAACGAGACGGCGTGGACGTCGTGGCCGCGCTCGATGAACCAGCGCACCCACGACCGCGTGTGCACGCCGTCGAAATCGCCGAGGACGGCGATGCGGAGCCGGCGCGCCGGGCCGACGGGCTGTACCGCCATCAGCCGCTCGCCGAGGGCGCGGCGCGCTCCGGGCGGCCGCGCGCGAGCACGCTGCGCACGGCGTCGGCGTAGATGCGCGCGTCGGACGGGCGGGGGATGAGGGCGTGGTGGGCGGGGTGGCCGGAGAGCCGCTGGTAGACGACGAGCGCGGCGGCGAAATGCGCGGCGTAGGCGATCGACGACGCGAGCGCGGCGCCGTTGACGCCCAGCCACGGCACGAGCGCGAAGTCGGCGACCAGCGTGACGACGAGGGCGACGGCGGTGATGGCGGTGTTCAGCAGCGGCCGCCCCTGGCTGAAGATGTACGACGTCAGCACCTTCGAGCCGGCGAGCGCGACGGCGCCGGGCAGCAGCAGCCACAGCGCCTCCACGCTATCGCGGAAGTCGTCGCCGAAGATCAGGGGCACGCCCCACGGCGCCAGCGCGCCCAGCGCCACGGCGCCCGCGGCGGCGACGAGCATCGTGTTGCGCGAGGCCAGCGGCGCCGCGCGCGCGGCCTCGGCGGCGTCGAGCGCCGTCAGCCGCGGCAGCAGCACGAGCGCGACGGCGTTCGCGAGGATGAAGACGCCCTCCGTCAACGAGGATGCGACGGCGTAGATGCCGACGCCGGACAGGCTGACGTAGGCGAACACGATGTACTGGTCGATGCGGTAGTTCGCGAGCTGCAGGATGTTGCCGGTCTCGCCCTGCAGCCCGAACGTCGCCATGCGGCGGATCACGTCGAGACGCGGCCGGACGACCTGCGCCAGGTCGACCTGCGAGAGCCCGATGCGGACCAGGGCGAACCCGCCGGCGGCGGTGGTCGCGGCGACGAGCGCGCCGATGATGCGCGCCGTCGTCGCCGTGTCCGTGACGTACATCGCCGTGACGGCGGCGAGCAGCAGCGCCTGCTGCCCGATCGTCGCCATGCCGAGGTCGATGAAGCGGTTGAGGCCCTGCAAGATGAGGCGCATCAGGTTGAGGTACAGGAGCGCCGGCACGGCCAGGGCGAAGAGCCACGCCCCCACGCCGTCGCCCATCACCTTCTCGCTCCACGGCGTCAGCCAGACGGCGAGCGCCGCCAGCGCGCTGACAGGCAGCGCCGCGAGCGCGAGCGCGTGCGCCGCCGACAGCACCTGCCGCAGCGGCAGCTCGCCGCGGCCCAGATAGTAGATGGCGGCGTTGCCGGCGCCGAGGCCGAGGAGCATCTGCCCGAAGGCGACGGAGAGGATGAAAATGCCGTAGGCGCCGCGCCCGTCGGTGCCGATGGCGCGGGCGACGACGGCGCCCGTGGCCAGCGCCAGCAGCCCGTCGATGGCGTACGTGGTCATGACGACGTTGACGCTGCCGAGGAACGAGGGCTGCGCGCTCGCCTCGAGCGGCTGCGGACGCAGCTCACCCGTCGTGGAGTCGTTCATCGGGGTGATTGTAGCCGCAGGAGCGAGGCGGGTGGCGGCGGCGGCCTAGCGGCGGTACGAGCTGTAGGTGCGGATGCTCCGCAGCGCCGCCTCGTGCACGCCGGCGTGCTGCGGCGGCGCCTCGTCATACTCCAGCGCAGACTCGGCGTCGAAGAAGATCAGCGACAGCAGCGCCGCCGCGACCGGCATCGCGCCGACGAAGAAGAGGACGACGAGCGCGCCGGCCGCCGCGTCGAAGCCGATGAGGAGCGCAAATCCGAACAGCAGCTCCGCCGGCAGCGCCGCCAGCGTCAGCGCCAGAGCCACGCGTCGCGACTGCTCGCGCACGAGCGCGGCGCTGGCCTGCCCCGCCTGGCTCCACGACAGGTCCTCGGCGAACAGCGCGGGCAGGTGCAGCGCGCGCGGCATGACGTACGGCACGGAGAGCGCGGCGAACGCGACGATGACGAAGATGCCCGGCACCATGTGCAGCTCCGCCCGGAAGGTGACGAAGGCCGCCGTCGCCGTGCCCAGCACGACGGCCAGCGGCACCCACGGCAGCAGCACCGCCGGCAGCCGGCCCAGCGCCGTCATGTAGGCGCGCAGCGAGTCCGGCTGCAGGTGGCTCGCCCCGACGCTGATCGCCGAGACGCACGCCGCGAGCGTGACGACGGAGAAGACGACGATGAGCGGGCCGATGAGCGCCAGCGCCACGGTGCCGCCGATATAGGCGGCGATGGCGACGCTGACGGCGGCGGGGATGGCGCCCAGCAGGGCGATGTAGCCGTACTCGCCGGCGTCCTGGCGCAGGACGTCGACGGCCTCGGCGACGATCTCGGTGAACGGACGCTCGTCGCGCATCGCGACCCCCGCTGGGCCGGACAGCACGCGCTGCCCCACCCCGGCCTGATCCCCCGCCTACAGCGTCGGCCGCGATCGTGTAGTCTGTTGCCAACCACCGACGGCCATATCCGGGCGCGTTGACGTCGACGGCGTAGCTCTGAGTTGGCGACAGCCCAATACCGCTCACTGGCGAGGGAGGATGCGCTTTATCTTGGGGTCGGAGGCGATCTCAGAGAGGTATTCGTTTCCCACGATGTCCCTAGCCACAACGGGATT
>DATMAH010000170.1:0-5426 GCA_035583735.1 Dehalococcoidia bacterium | reverse complement strand
CGAAACTGTCGCGGAACGCCGCCGCCAGCGGCGAATGCAGCGGCGCGTTCTCCGCCACCGCCGCATCGAGGTGGCCGGCCGCCTGCGCGGCGTCGCCGCCGCCCGCGAGCGTCGCGAGCGCCGCGCGGAAGTACGCGTACGCCCGCAGCTCCTCCAGCTCCGGCTTCGTCGCACGTTCGTGCCAGATCAGCAGGTCCGGATCCTCCGCCGCGGCGACGTACGCCGCTGCCGCCTCCGCGAACTTGCGCTCTGAGAGCAGCGCGTCGGCGTCCAGGATCGCGTGGTACAGGTACTCCGGCGCCGCCTGCGTCGTCGCGGCGAGGACGTAGGCGGCGCCGTCCCAGCGCCATACCTCCGTGCGTTCGCGCGCCGGCCCGGCGCCGATGCTGCCGACGGCGCCGCCGGTGATGACCAGCTCCTGCGCTCCGTCGCCGTCGCGGTCCTCGAAATGGAAGTCCGCGAACGACATGACGATGCCCTCCGCCGGCGTGAAGCGCGCGTACTCCCCGCCCCGCCCGCCCGCGATGTGCACGCTGTTGAAGCAGGTGGACGAGCCGCACGCGTGGAACGTGTACGCCAGCTCTCCGGCGCCGTCGCCGTTGAGGTCGCCGCCCGCCACGATGCCCTTCGCGTACTCCTCCGGGATCGCCACCGGGTCCTCCGCGGTCGCGCTCCGGAACGTGACCTCGTACGCGCCGGACGTGCGGTCCAGGACGATCACCTGCATCCGGACCGGCAGCCCCTGCGCCGGCGGCGGCACGTCGACCACCGCGACCGCGATCTCGGCGCCGGCGTCGTCGTCCGTATCGGCGACCAGGCAGGTGCGGTTCGTGACGTACGGCATCGCCCACGCCTCGAACAGCGCGCGCAGGCAGTCGTTCGGCGCCGCGGCCGCCGGCTCGGCGTTCAGGTAGTCGGCGATCACCGCGCCGAACAGCGTGAAGTCAGCGGGCCGGGGCGGCGGCGGAACGGTGGTGGGCGCCGGCGCGGGCGTGTCGGCGGCGGCTACGGGCGTCCGGCTGCTGTCCGGAGTCGTTGCGGCGTCGTTCGAGCAGGCAGCGGCAAGCGCCGCGATGAGGACGATGATGAGCGTCGACGTCCGTGCTGCGCCGATCATCGAGTGTGATGGTAGCACGCTCGGTCCGTCCCCCGTGGCCGGCTCTTCCCCGCATACAGGGCGCGGGCAACCGTGAGAACCGAGGACCAAGGACCCCGGGCGTCGACTGGGCGCCGCGCGTGACGTGGCGCTGGGTCATCTCGATCGCTCGTGCTTGATCGCGGTGCTCGGCGGCATGGCGGACGAGAGTGTCGCGCTCTGGCGGCGTCATCTCGATCGATCAGGTTGATCGCGTTGGTCCCAGGTTCCGGGTCCTACGCGCGCGCAGGAGCGCGGGCCTTCACGCCGCCCACATGCCTCATGCGGTAGCGCCACCCACTCCCCGGCGCGGTCATTCTGAGCCGCAAGCGAAGCATCTACCCGCCGGCCGCGTGCGCCCCCACGCGGCAGCGCCAGCCACTTGCGGCTGGAGGCGACGCTGAACGTGCGGCGGATCATCGAGAGGGCGTACGGGTCCGCGCGCGAGGGCGCGGAGGCGCGGGTGGGAGGGGCTGGCGGTCTTCGGTCGTTCGGAGGAGGAGGGACGAGGGAGGAGGGAGAGTGGCCGCTGGCTACGGACCGGCGCCGCGACGTACGCACGCTCGGTAGCCCATGATGCGGAGTTGCGACTGGTGCACCTACACACAGCCGACGACAACCCAGCGTGATGCACGACAGCCAGGCACGCGCCTGACGACGCGCGCCCCACGCCCCACGCCCGCACTACTCGCCGAAGATGATGATGAAGTCGAGCGTGAGGCCGAAGAGGCGGTTGCGGAGGATGCGGTAGTCGCGGATGCCGGCGTCACGGAGGAGACGGCGGAGGTCGTGGTGGGAGAGCAGGTCCATGTAGTCGCCGGCGGCCCAGTCCTGGCCGCGCAGGCGCAGATAGCGGTCGAAGGCGCGTTTCGGCAACCAGTGCAGCAGCGGCGTGCGCGTGTGGACCTCGACCGGGAACCACCTGTTGGGCGTGGTGACGAACGCGCGTCGTGAGACGCGGGCGATCTCGCGCAGGAAGAGCACCTGCGCATCCCAGCGGCCCTCGTGCTTGCCGACGTGCTCGATGACGGCGTTGGACCAGGCGATGTCGAAGGATCTATCGCCGAACGGGAAGAGGCCGCCATCGAACTGCACAGCCGTCACGTCCGGGTAGCGCTGCGCGAACCGCAGCGGCGCCTCGACGCCGAGGGCCGTGATCCGCGAGCGGTGGGGGTAATGCTTCTCGAGGAAGTTGTCGGTGGCGCTGTACTCGGCATCGCTGAAGCCGACGTCGAGGATGGTGTGCTCGGGCCGGGGAGCGAACTCGCGGAGGAAGATCTCGTACTTGCGGCGGCGGTTGAAGCCGGAGACGCGGTAGGCGAGCGACATCAGTCTCGCCACTCGCCGCGCGCGACGGCGGGCACGAAATCCGTGAGGTCGGCCGGGAAGCGGACGGTGGCGCCGTCCTCGGCGGACTTGTAGCAGGCCATAAGCACCTCGGTGACGGCGACGCCGTCGCGCCAGGTCTCGTCCGGCATGCGGCGTTCGAGGAATGCGCGCACCATGTGGCGGTTCTCGGCGGTATAGCCGTAGGTGGCGGCTTCGTCGGCGACGACGGGCATGAGGCCCTGCTCGGCGTTCTGCTTTTCGACGAGGTCTTCGCCGGCCTCACCGGCGACGCGGCGGCTGAGGAAGACGCTGAGGTCGGTGTTGAGGCTGTCGACCTGCATGGCGTACTCGGGGCCGAGCAACTCGGCGCGGAGGCGGAGCGCCGGGCCGACGAAGCTCCACGACGTCGTCGCCTCAACGAGCAGCTTCTCGCCGCCGGGCGCACGGAGGGTGATGGTCGCGTGGGCGAAGTCCTCCGCCGGCGCGCGTGCGTAGTCGACGGCGCCGGCATAGCGTTCGCGGAGGAGCTCGCTGTACTCGCGGCGGGTCCACTTGAGGGAGGCGATCTGCGCGTTCACCGCTTCGACCTTGAGGGAGTCGCGCGCCTCGGCGGGAGCGGTGAGGAGGTAGCGGGCGACCTCGTAGGAGTGGCAGAGCATGTCGTTGAGGACGCCGCCGCCCTGGCGTGCGCCGCTCCAGAACCAGGGCATGTGGGGGCCGCTGTGCTCCTCGGCGGCGCGGGCGAGATAGGGGCGTCCGGCGATGGGGACGGCGCGGCGCCAGATGATCTCCTTGCCGCGCGTCACGCTCGGCTCGAAGACCTGGTTCTCGAGGTAGCCGTGCAGCAGCGGCGTCGACTCGACGAGCCTCAGCATCTCGTGCGCCTCGGCGAGGTTGCGGGCGAGCGGCTTCTCGCAGGCGACGGCGACGAGCTCGCCCTTGCCGGAGCGGAGCGCGGCGACGATCTCGTCGACGGCGGCGACGCGCGTGTCGTTGGTCGAGGCGATCCAGATGGCGTCGACGGCGGGGTCGGCGACGAGCGCGGTGATGCTGCGGTGCACGGTGGGTTCGCCCAGGGCGAGCTGGCGCGCGTGTCCGGCGAGGCGCTCGGCGTTGGCCGTGGTGGGGCTGTAGACGCCGGCGACGTGGCAGTCGCGGACGCCGACGAGCGAGGCGACGTGGAAGCGGTTCATAAAGCCGGCGCCGATGAAGCCGATGCCGAGCGAGCGCGTGGCCGTCATGGCGGCATTGTGGCCGCTGATGAGGGCGTGCGGTAGAGGGAGGACGGCGGGCGGTCGGTGGGAAGGGCGGGTAGGGCTTTTAAGGGATCGTTAACGATGGTTAAGGAGCGACATAAGAGCAGGATTCCGGCCGAATGCTTCGATAGGATCGCGATCGCTATGCATGTTCCTGCACGACCGGATGGCTCAGCGGTGATCGAGTTGGAGGCAGCGGTGACGACGTGCGTTGCGCCGGGATGCGGCGGCGCGGTGGTGCGGCATTCGCTGGGCGGCGGGCAGTCGGTGCGGCGGTGCGTGCGCTGCTTCCGGCGCTACCAGTCGCGGGCGACGGCGGAGGTGCCGCCGCGTGGGCGGCTGCGGCGGATGCTCGATGAGTTCGTGGGTTGGCGGGACGAGTAGCTGCGCCGGCGTTGCCCCGGAGTAGCGGGTGGCCGGGGTGGCCTGGAGACAGCAAGAGAAGGAGCGCTTCGGCGCTCCTTTCGCGTGTCAAGCATCCATGGCCTGCGGGAGGGGCGCGCCCGGATCAGGGTGGCGGAGCGAGCGATGGCGTGACCGTGAGGGTGGGCGACGGCGAGGGCGTGCGCGTGGGGCGCGGGGTGCGCGTGGGCTTCGGCGTAGGCGTGCGCGTGGGCCTGGCGGTCTTCGTCGAGGCGGCGCTGGTGGGGGTGGGCGTGGCCGGAGGCGCCGCAGGCTCCGGCCCCGGTGGGTTGGCGGCGAGGTAGCGGAGTACTTCATCGCGCGTGACGCCGAGGCGCCAGATGCTGACGCGCGGCGTCGTCAGGCTCCAGGCGCGGTGGGCGAACCGTGGCCACGTGCCGGGATCGGCGGCGCTGCCCTGCCCGACGGGCACGATCCAGCGGTTGTAGGGCGACGTGATGGTCCAGTTCGTCTCGAGCAGGAACTCCGGCGTGATGCCCTGCTCGGGCACGGGGAAGCCGGCGTTGGTGTAGCCGACGTAGTTGCCGGAGGAGTTGAAGGTGTCCCAGTAGAGCTGCGGCCAGATGCCGTCGGTGAAGGAGACGAACTCGTTCATGGGGACGAGGTTGATGCGCCAGGGACGAGGGTCGATCGAGATATCGATGCGGGCAGGGCCGACGAGGTCGCGCAGCCGTTGTCCGTAGAGGAGCGCGTCGGCGACGGAGCCATGCCAAAAGCCGGAGCCGCCCTCGAGGTCGAGGATGAGACTGCGGGCGCCGGCGTTGATGCATGCGGCGGCCATCTCCGCTTCACGGATGGGGTCGGCGCCCTTCACGACGCACCAGGCGTGGAAGGGGATGCCGCGGTCTTCGAAGTAGAGGCCGACGTTGCGGAGGCGCTCCGGCCCGGTGATGTGGTCGGGATGGTTATCGTACTTCGCCATCCAGTCGAGGCCGTCGTGCGACTTGACGGCGACGCCGATGCCGGTGCCCTGGATGCGGCTGGCGATGTGGTCGAGGCCGCCATCGGAGGCGAACTGCCAGACCCATGCGACGTGATGGTTCGCGTCGGGGCCGTTCGTCACCTGGTGGACGCGCCGCAACAGCGCGGGATCGCACTGCGTGTTGGCGAGCGTGAGGGCGGCCGCGCCGACGGTGACGGCGGAGCCCTGGATGAAGCGCCTGCGGGTGACGTGTCGTCCGAGAATGCTGTCGCCGACCCTACCCATGCCGGACCTCCTTGCCTTCGGCGTCGTTCTCGTTCGAGGGCGTAGCGTAGCAGAGGCGCGAAGAAATTCCTAGCGG
>DATMAH010000169.1:0-4059 GCA_035583735.1 Dehalococcoidia bacterium | reverse complement strand
CGGCCAGGTCGGCGTCTACTCCCAGCACACCACCGCCGCCATCAAGATCAACGAGAACGAGCCGCTCCTGCTCCAGGACCTGGCCCGCATCCTCAGCACCTTCGCGCCGGCGAACGCCTACTACGAGCACAACGACTTCTCGCGCCGCACCGTGAACATGAACCCGGACGAGTGCGCGAACGGCCACGCGCACGTCCAGCACCTCTTCCTCGGGGCGAGCGAGACGATCCCGGTCGTCGACGGTCGCGTGAGCCTGGGCACGTGGCAGCGCATCTTCCTCATCGAGCTGGACCACCCCCGGATGCGCCGCGTGCTCGTGAACGTCGTCGGCACGGCCTGACCACCGGAGCAACCCCGTCAAGACGCGACGAGACCGCCTCCCCCGGCGGTCTTCGCTGTTCCCCACAGACCGCTCCTGGCGATCGAACCACCACCGTCGCCGTCCTGAGGCGCAGTCCGACACACGACGCACCTAACCGCGGACGATCACGTGCGCCGCCGTCGCTTTGAACGAGGCGACCGCCTGAGACCCCTCCTCCAGCCCCAGCTCCTCCAGCGACCGCCGGGTGATGCGCGCGACCAGCCGGAAGCCGCAGTCCAGCTCGACGCGCGCGTCCGCCCCCGTCCGCACGATGCGCGTCACGCGGCCGGCGACCCGGTTGCGCGCGCTGCCGGAGACATGCTCGCCCGCCGTCGACAGGCTGACGTCCTCCGGGCGCAAGCACAGCAGCGCCTCCGTGAACGGCCGCTCGTCGACGACCTCCAGCGTGTGCGGGCCGGCGGCCAGCACCACCGTGCCGCCCCCGCGCTCCAGCGCGCGCACCGGCACGATCGTCTCGATGCCCACGAACGCCGCCACCTCCTCATCGGCCGGCGCGCCGAAGACGTCCGCCGGCGTCCCCACCTGCCGCACGCGCCCACCGATGAGCACGGCCACGCGATCGCCGAAGCGCGCCGCCTCGTCGTGGTCGTGCGTGACGATGACGGCGGTGACGCCCGTCTCGCCGAGCACCTGGGACAGGTCGTCCGCCAGCGCCGCGCGCGTCGGCGCATCCAGCGCACGGAAGGGCTCGTCGAGCAGCAGCACCTCCGGCTCCATCGCGAAGGCGCGCGCGAGGCTGACGCGCTGCGCCTCGCCGCCGGACAGCAGGCGGGGCGAGCGTTCCGCCAGCCCGCCGACGCCGAAACGCCGCAGCCAGCGTTCGGCGCGCTCCCGCCGCTCGCCGCGGCCCACGCCGCGCAGACGCGTCGCCAGCTCCACATTCGACCGGACGCTGCGGTCGAGCAGCAGCGCTTCCTGGAACGCCAGCGCCATCCGCCGTCGCAGCCGGAGCTCGCGCCCGCGCGTCGGCTCGCCATCGAACAGCACCTCGCCGGATGTCGGGCGTTCGAGCAGCGCCAGGTGGAGCAGCAGCGTCGTCTTGCCGGCGCCGTTGGGGCCGATGACGGCCAGCACCTCCCCCGGCGCCACCGTGAGCGCGTCGACGTCGAGGATCGTGCGGCCGCCACGGCGCGCGACGACGTGTCGCGCCTGGAGCCGGGGGGCTGGCGTCAGCGAGTGTGCCACGCTGAAAGATAGCCGGGCTCCGCCCTCAGCGGCTCATCCCGGGCCGCGGAGACATCCCGCCGGGCGCCGGCCTGCACCCACGTCAGCAGCGCATTCACCGCCACCATGAGCAGCAGCAGGATGATGCCCATCGCCAGCGCCACGTCGAAGTTGCCCTTGTTCTGCTCCAGCAGGATGGCGCCGGTGAGGACGCGCGTCTCGCCGGCGATGTTCCCTCCGGTCATCACCGAAGCGCCCACCTCCGAGATGGCCGCGCCGAAGCCGGCCATGATCGCGGCGAGGAGCGGCAACCGCGCCTCCTGCAGCATCAGCAGCAGCGCCTGCCAGCGCGACGCCCCCAGGGCGTAGATCTGCAGCCTGAGCCGCGGATGCAGCGCCGAGAGTGAGGCCGCCGTGAAGCCGATGATGATCGGCGTGATGATCACGGTCTGCGCGACGATCATCGCGCGCGTCGTGTAGATCCACTCCAGCTCGCCCAGCGGGCCGCTGCGCCAGAGGATGATGGCGATGAACAACCCGACGACAACGGGGGGCATCCCCATCCCCGTGTTCACCAGCGTGAGCACGACGAAGCGCCCCGGAAACTGCCGCAGCGCGATCGCCGAACCGAGCCCGACGCCGATCACGAGCCCCAGCAGCGTCGCCGTCCCCGATACGCGCAACGACCGCCAGGCGATCTCGTAGACGTCGGCGTCATTGTGCGTGAGGATGCGCACGGCCTCGCGCAGCGACTCCCAGATCAGGTCCATCGCTCACCTCCCCGTTATGGACAGCGCCAGCATAGCCGCCGGAGAAGCCGCATCCGGCGCTGAGCCCGTCGATACAACCCTCAGCGGCCGAAGGCGGGACCGTCCGTTGCCTGCTGTCTGCTGTCTGTTGTCGGTTCTCTGTCGTCTGTCCTCGCTCGCCTGTTCTCTCTCGCCTGTTGTCCGTTGCCTGTTGTCTCGTGCCCGCCTACTCCGTGGGGTCGGGCTTGCCGGCGTCCGGGAAGAAGAGCGGCTCGCCGTACTCCTCCACGCCGAACTGGCCGATGCGCGCCTGGATGTCCGGGCGCACCAGGAACTCGGCGAACGCGCGGGCGCCGAGCGCGTTCACGTCGTGGACGTCCGGGTTGACCAGGATGACGTGATAGTAGTTCAGCAGCTTCTGCTCGCCCTGGTACAGGATCTCCAGGTCGAGGTTGTCGCGCTGCGCCAGGTACGTCGCGCGGTCGGTAATGGTGTAGGCACGCCGCTGGCTGGCCACCTGCAGCGTCGCGCCCATGCCCTGCCCCGTCTCCTCGTACCACGACTCGCCCGTGGGGTCGATGGCGACGCCCTCCCAGAGCGAGCGCTCGAGGGCGTGCGTGCCCGAATCGTCGCCGCGGCTCACAAACGGCGCGCCGGTCTGCGCGATGGCGCGCAGCACGTCGTCCAGCGTCTCCTGCGCCAGAGCACCGGCCGGGTCGCTTTCCGGGCCGACGAGGATGAAGTCGTTGTGCATCACCAGCGCGCGCCCGATGCCGTTGCCGGATGCGACGAACTCGCGCTCGGCGACGGGCGAGTGCACGAGCACGACGTCGGCGTCGCCGCGCATGCCCATCTCGATCGCCTGGCCGGACCCGACGGCGATCACCTGTACCGAGTAGCCCGTCTCCTCCTCGAACAGCGGGACCAACTCGTCGAGCAGGCCGCTGTCCTGGGTGCTCGTCGTTGTCGAGAGGATGATGTTGCCGCTGGTCTTCGTCGGCGCCGGGCCCGCGCGCGTTGGTAGCGGCTCCAGCGTCGGCGTGATGTCGGGCTCTTCGATCACGGTCTGCTGCGCCGCCGGCGAGCCGACGGCGCCGGCGCCGCCGCCGTCATCGTCGCCGCCGCATGCCGCCAGCAGCGCCGCCGGGACCAGCAGCAGCGCCCACAGTCCCACCCACCGGATCGACCCGAACATCGCTCTCCTCCTCGCTATGCTCGCGCGAGCATAGCGCGCCGGCGTCTGTGCTGCCAGCCAGCACGACGCTGGCGCCGACGCTCTGCAGGGAGCGGCCCGCAGGCTCGCGCGGTGCGGAAGAACCGACAGGAGCGGTCACTCGCCTGGGACGACGAGCAGTCTCGCGGACCTACCCGCGCGGGCGTTCAGGCCGCGCTCCCAGGCGGGACGACATCTTCAGCACGCTGTTAGATTCAGCCCTCGCCGAAGACGCGATAGAACTCTGCCCGCATCGCTGCGTGCGCGGCGCGCTCGTACGCCTCGTACGCCTCGACGAGGCGGCGGCCTTCCGCGCTCAGGCGCGAGCCGCCGCCGCCAGCGCCGCCGGCGCTGCTTTCGAGCAGCGGCACGCCGAGGTTCTGTTCGATCTCCTTCACCTTCCCCCACGCGCGGCGGTAGGAGAGGCCCATGCGCTGCGCCGCCTCGGAGAGCGACCCCGTCTCCTCCACGAGGCGCAGCAGGCGCACGCGATACGCGCTGAGCACGATCTTGCCGTCGCGTTCGACCCAGAGCTTGGCACGCGGCTCCAC
>DATMAH010000168.1:0-4177 GCA_035583735.1 Dehalococcoidia bacterium | reverse complement strand
GCGCGGCCTGCCGTTCTGACGGCGGCTACAGCAGCCGCGGCGTGCCGGCGGCTTCGCCATCGAGGTCGGGCTCCAGGCACGCGGGATCGTCGTTCTGGACGGAGTTGACGCGCGGCGATACGGGCGTCGCGACGAGCACGCTCTCGTCGGCCGGCACGAGCAGGCGGCGCACCTCTTGCGCGTACTGCTCGCGGCCCTGCGCCGGCACGTGCAGCCACTCGTCGATGCGGTCGCGGGGCAGGATCACGGGCATGCGGTCGTGCACCGGCTCGACGGTCTTGTTGGCGGACGTCGTGAGGATGGTGAACGTCCGCACCCACTCGCTCGTCGACTTGTCGAGCCACGACTCGTACAGCCCCGCGAAGAGCAGCAGGTCGCCGTGGGGCGAGTGGAACCAGAGCGGCTTGCGCGCCTGCTTCGTGCCCGTCCACTCGAAGAAGCCGTCCGCGGGGACGACGCAACGGCGCTCCCCGAAGGCGTCGCGAAATGCGCGGCTGGTGGGGGCGGTCTCGCTGCGAGCGTTGATCTGGCGGGCGGCGCCCTTCATGTCGGGCGCCCAGGAGTTCACCAAGCCCCAGCGCGCCGGCGTCAGCTCGCGCGCCTCGTGCCGCGCGCGGACGATCCAGTGCGGGTCCGTCGGCGCGATGTTGAAGCGGGGGCGGTACAGCGCGCGGTACTCCGGCTCCACGACGGCGTCCAGCTCCGAGGCGAGTTCGTCGAGGTCGCCCCGCGTGAGGGTGAATCGGCCGCACATGGGCTGATTCTAGCGGCCGCTGCCCGCCCGGCCGCTACGGTTCGGGCGTCCCTTCGCCATCTGTGGGCGGGATGCACTCGTCGGGCACGTCGGCCTCGGGCGTCTCGCCCGCTTCGAGCGTCGGGCAGTCGTCCGGCTCCGGCGTCTCGTCGGCGGTGAGCTCCGTCACCTCGCCGGTGACTTCCGTCACGCCCTCGACCACCTCGGTCGAGACGGAGTCGATGGCGTCGTCGACCTGGTCGCCCACGTCCTCGTCGTCATCGCAGGCGACGCCGACGGCGGCGGCCGCGAGCAGCGTCGCGGCTACGAGCAGCAGTCTCTTGCTCACGTTCACCTCCTGGCTCCGTATCTGAGCCTACGCGGAGGTTGCTTCGGCAACGTGATCCGGCCGCCTCGACCCGGTGACGAATCCCTATCAGCCGGCGGTCAGTTGGGGCGGCTGGCCAGCGTCACCTCGACGGACTCGCGCTCGGAGTCGCGGTAGTACACGACCTCGACGATATCGCCAGCGCGGTGCTCCGCCAGCACGGCTAGCAGGTCGCCATTGTTGCGGACGGGCTCGCCGTCGATCTCGACGATGATGTCGTTCGGGCGGAGTCCGGCATCGGCGGCGGGCGTGCCGTTGCCCACGGCGGTGACGGCGACGCCCTCATCGACCGGCAAGTCGAAGTTGCGGGCGATCGCCGGGGTGACGTCGACGGTGCCGATGCCAAGGAAGGCGCGCTCGATGGCGCCGTTCTCGATCAGCTCGCGCACCGTCGGCTCCACAAGGCCCACGGAGATGGCGAAGCCGATGTTCTGCGCGCCGCGGATGATGGCGGTGTTGATGCCGACCACCTCGCCGCGGGCGTTGACCAGCGGCCCGCCGGAGTTGCCGGGGTTGATGCCGGCATCCGTCTGGATCGCGTCGTTGATCGTGTACGGCGGCTCATCGATGCTGCGGTTGCGCGCGCTCAGCACGCCGCGCGTCACCGTCGGCCCGCCCTCCAGCCCCAGCGCGAAGCCGATCGCCACCACGTCCTCGCCGACGCGCAGCGCCTCCTCCGCGCCGAAGGTGGCGGCCGTCAGGTCGTCGGCGTCGATCTGGAGCACGGCGAGGTCCGTCGGCGGGTCGCGGCCGATGATCGTCGCGTCGAACGTGCGCTGGTCGTTCAGCGTGACGGTGATGCGCGACGCCGGCCGGTCGATGCCGCCGATGGTGACGACGTGGTTATTGGTGACGATGTAGCCGTCCTCGGCATCGACGATCACGCCAGTGCCGACGCCGCCGCCGGGCACGGCGCGGCCGAACGCGTCGAGCGTGGCGCCCTCGGTCTGCACGCGGACAACCGACGGCGCCAGCCGGTCGACGATCTCGACGGTGGTGAGCCCGTCGCCCGCATCGCCAGCGACGCCGGATTCGCCGCGCGCCGGCGTGGGCGTGGCGACGGGCGTGTCGCCGCCGGCCCGCCCGGCAGGCGCGTCCGTCCCGTCATCCCCGCAGGCGGCGAGGACCACCGCCGGGAGGAGCAGCGCCAGCAGTATGCGGAACATCATGCCTCCAGCCTGGATCGCCTGCACCGTCGCCGTCCAGCCTCCTGCCTCAGCCTCACGTCTGCAATCTTCCATAGCGGCGCGCGTCTCACAACGGCATGGTCCCGTGATACAATCCGTCCGTGAGTGCAACCCTCATCGTCATCCTCGTCGTCGTGGCGGTCGTGGTCGTCCTCGGCATCGTCCTCGTGGCGATGTACAACGGGCTCGTGCGGTCGCGGCTGCGCGTGCGCGAGGCGTGGTCCGGCATCGACGTGCAGCTCAAGCGTCGCGCATCGCTGGTGCCGAATCTCGTCGAAACCGTTAAGGGTTACGCCGCCCACGAGCGCGAGACGCTGGAGGCGGTGACCAACGCGCGGGCGATGCTGCAGCAGGCGGGGACGCCGGCGCAGGCGTCCGAGGCGAACAACATGCTGACGCAGACCCTGCGCTCGCTGTTCGCCGTGGCGGAGAACTACCCGAACCTCAAGGCGGACCAGAACTTCCTCGAGCTGCAGCGCGAACTGTCCGACATCGAGGAGAAGATCGCCTACGCGCGGCAGTTCTACAACTCCAACGTCCTCAGCTACAACACGAAGGTGCACACGTTCCCGACTCTGGTGTTCGCCGGCATGTTCGGCTTCCAGCCGGCGGAGTTCTTCGAGGCGGAAGAGGAGGCACGCGAGGACGTGCGCGTCTCGTTCAGCGCACCGACGGCATAGGCCGCCATGGCCGCGACTCCCCGGACACCGGGCATCCCGCAAGAGCGCGTCCTCATCTACGACAGGATCGCGTCGAACAAGCGGCGCACGTGGCTGCTGCTGCTGCTCTTCGTGCTCATCCTCGGCGCCTTCGCGACGGTGGTCGCGCTGGCCCTGGGGCTGCCGTGGCAGTTCGCGCCGGTCGTGTTCGCCGTTATCGGCGCGTACGCACTCTTCAGCTACTACGCGAGCGCGCGCGTCGCCCTGGCGGTGAGCGGCGCGCGCGAGGTGACCAGCGCCGACGAGCCGGAGCTGTACCGCATCGTCGAGAACCTGAGCATCGGCTCCGGGCTGCCGATGCCAAAGGTGTACGTCATCGAGGACGGCTCGCCGAACGCCTTCGCGACGGGGCGCGACCCGAAGCACGCGGCGGTGACGGTGACGCGCGGCCTGCTGAACAAGCTCGACAAGATGGAGCTGGAGGGGGTCATCGCGCACGAGATGTCGCACATCGGCAACTACGACATCCGCGTGATGACGATCGTCGTCGTGCTGGTGGGGCTGATCGCGTTGCTGGCGGACCTGTTCTTGCGCTGGACGTGGTTCGGCTCCGGCCGGCGCAGCAGCAACCGCGACAAGGGCGGCGCGGCGGCCATCCTCATCGTCGTCGCCGTCGCGCTGGCGATCCTGGCGCCGATCGCCGCGCAGGTGATCCACTTCGCCATCTCGCGGCAGCGGGAGTACCTGGCCGACGCCTCGGGCGCGCTGCTGACGCGCAACCCGGAGGCGCTCGCCAGCGCGCTCGAGAAGATCTCGGCCGACCCTGACCCGCTGGAAGTGGCGAACAAGGCCACCGCCCACCTTTACATCAACAACCCCCTGCGCGAGCACCAGTCGTTCCTGAACAACCTCTTCTCCACCCACCCGCCGATCGAGGAGCGCGTCCGGCTGCTGCGGGCGATGTGAGCCGGGAGCTGCCGGCTGTCAGCGGCGGCCCCGCCGGGGCGGGGGGCCCTCACCCCCTGGCCCCCTCTCCCTCAGGGGGAGAGGGGGAACGTGGGCCGGGGCGTGGGGGTGCAGCCCGGTGCGGTCATTGCGAACGGGCGTGAGGCATGGTCTGCGGGCGGCCGCCGGCGTGCGTGGGCGGGCGGGGGGGCCCTCACCCCCTTGCCCCCTCTCCCTCAGGGGGAGAGGGGGAACGTGGGCCGGG
>DATMAH010000167.1:0-4983 GCA_035583735.1 Dehalococcoidia bacterium | reverse complement strand
ATCGGCACGCCGGCCGTCCTGATGCGCAGCGGGCTGGGGCCGGAGGCGCACCTGCGCGAGCACGGCATCGGCGTCGTGCGCGATCTGCCCGGCGTCGGCGCCGCGCTCGACGATCACCCGGCGGTCGGCGTCGTGTTCGAGGCGCGCGACGGCGTGCTGGACCTCGACGGCCCGGTGGTGCAGGTGACGTATCGTTACACCTCGAAGCTGGGCGAAGAACGGAACGACATGCAGCTCATGCCCGTCTCGCACCTGGCACCGAGCCGCGGGCGAGCCCTGTATTCGATCGGCAGCGTGATCGAGCGGCAGAAGAGCCGCGGCAGCGTCACGCTGACAGCCGCCGACCCGCACGCGCCGCCCCGCATCCAGAACAACTTCTGCGCGCACCCGGACGACGTGTCGCGCCTCGTCGACGGCGTGCGCATGGCGTACGAGGTCGGCATGCGGCCGGAGTTCGGGCCCCTGCGCACGGCGCTGGTGTCACCATCCGAGGACGTGATCGAGGACGACGAGGCGCTGGCGGCGCTGGTCTCGCGCGTGGCGTCGAGCGGCTTCCACCCCTCGTGCACGGCCAAGATGGCGCCGGCGTCCGACCCGATGGGTGTCGTCGACCAGTATCTGCGGGTGCGCGGCTTCAGCAACCTCTACGTCGCGGACGCGTCCGTGATGCCGGACTGTCCGCGCGCCAACATCCATCTCACGTCGGTGATGATCGGCGAGCGGGCGGGGGAGTGGCTGCGCGAGCGGGCGATCTAGGGGACGGGCGTGGGCGTGGGCCTGGGCTTCAGGGTGAACGGTTCGACGATGAAGTTGTCCTCGTCGAGGCGCGTGTAGCACTCGAACGTGTACTCGCCCGGGTCGTTGTACTGCATGTCCCAGGAGTAGTTGAAGGTGAACGGCGTCACCGTCGGTCCGCCTGCGGGGTGCGGCGGCACGATCGCGTCGGGGAAGTCGGAGATCTTCGTATCGCCGCGGTACGTCGTGCAGTGGATGGCGATCTCGTTTGGATACCGCTGCTGGACGTAGATGGTCGCGGTCTGCGGCTCGGTGACGATCATGCTGCCCGTCACCTCCGCCTTGCGGAAGAAGTCATTGCCTTCCTCGCCGGTGCTGAACTCCACGCCGCACGCCGTGAATGCGAGCGTGAGCACGAGGAGCGGGGCGAGGACGAGCGGTCTCACGCGCGGCATCCTACGCACGGGCGGCGGCGCGTACAAGCATGGGACGAGGTGGCGGCGCCGTCTAGGATGCGCCCATGCGCGTGCAGCACTTGCATCCGTGGGACCTTTCGCCGCGGGAGGCGATGCGGCTCCAGGCCGAGCTGGCGCCGCGCGTCCTGCGCCGCGGCGGCCCGCCGGAACGCAGCGTCCGGCTGATCGCCGGCGCCGACTGCGCGTTCGACCGGCCACTGGGGCGCGGAGTCGCCGCGGTGGTGGTGCTGGCGTACCCGGCGCTCGAGCCGTTGTCGACCGTATCCGTGGAGTCGCCCGTAGCGTTTCCGTACGTGCCGGGGCTGCTGTCGTTCCGCGAGACGCCACTGCTGCTCGCCGCGTTCGAGCGGCTCGACGTGACACCGGACCTGGTGATGATCGACGGACACGGTGTCGCCCACCCACGCCGGTTCGGGTACGCGTCGCATGCCGGACTGCTGCTCGACCTTCCGACGATCGGCGTGGCGAAGTCGCGCCTCGTTGGCGAGCACGGGCCGGTGGCCGACTTCGCGGGCGCGCGAGCGGACCTCCGTCACGAAGGAGAAGTCGTCGGTTCGGTGCTGCGGACGCGGCCGCGGATGCGTCCGCTGTACGTGAGCGTCGGCCACCGCATCGGGCTCGCGGCGGCGGAGCGGTGGGTGATGAGCTGCGCGCGCCGCTACCGCATGCCGGAGCCGACGCGCCTCGCCGATGCCCGGGCGTCGGTGGCCAAGCGCCGCATGCTCGATGCGACGCTCGAGGTGGTCATCGAGCAGCGCGCCGGCGAGCGCGGACGGTGGGAGTGGGAGCCGGATGCTGGCGAGGTCGTGTTTCGCCACGACCTGCCGCCGATGCCGCACCACTACGGCTGCTCGACGTCGATCATCAACCCGGCCGACGGCGAGCTGCTGGACGTGATCCTCGTCGACCCGCGGGAGTACGAGCGGGGCCAGCACACGCACGTGCGGGTGCTGGACGTCCTGCGGCGCACGGACGGCGACGATAAGCTGCTCGCGATACCGGCCGACGCGGCGTGGCCAGCGGAGCGGCGGCTGTCGGAAGCGCGCGACCGCATCTGGGAGTGGTTCGTCCGGATGGAGAAGCCGGTGACGCACTGGGGCGGTGAAGACGACGCCCTCGCGCTGATCAGCGCGTGCCGGTCGGCGGCGCGATGAAGCTCGATGGCTTGAAGGTGGCCGCCGTCGTCGGCTCCATCGGTCGCGAGGGCCACGTGGTCCTCGCGGCGGACCGCGCCGCAGGAGGGTCTGGCAGGCTCCAGCGCGCCGTGCGCGAGATGGCGGGCGCGCCGGCGACCTGGGAATCAGCAGCGATGGCGGGGCCAGTCGCCCCCGAGCTCATCGAAGTAGACCCGGCTGCCGTGGTCGCAGGTGAAGTAGAAGACGCGTCGCCGGCACCGGCGGCAACGACTCGGCCGTGTGGTTGCGTTACACCGGGGGCCATGCGTGCCCCAGGACGCGCCGTTCCCCCGGCGAAGCCAGAGAAAGAGCGCTCCTCCCAGAGCCATGAGAATGAACGCTTCCATGCGTACAGGATCGGCCCGACGAATGAGGACATAAGAGCGAAACGGGGGCTCACGCGGCGCGAACGTCAATGCTGACGGGTGCTGGCACCTGCCCTGCGCACCCCTGCTATGCTGCCAGTGCGCCCCCGTGAACTGAGAATTGGAACCTGTGAGCTCCTTCAAACTCGTATCTGACTTCAAGCCGACGGGCGACCAGCCGCAGGCCATCGAGAAGCTCGTCCAGGGCCTCCGCGACGGCGCGAAGGCGCAGACGCTGCTCGGCGTCACCGGCTCCGGCAAGACCTTCACGATGGCCAACGTGGTGGCCCAGTATCAGCGGCCGACGCTGGTGCTGGCGCCGAACCGCACGCTGGCCGCGCAGCTCTGCTCCGAGTTCAAGGAGTTCTTCCCCGAGAACGCCGTCGAGTACTTCGTCTCGTATTACGACTACTACCAGCCCGAGGCGTACATCCCGCGCACCGACACCTACATCGCCAAGGACGCCGACATCAACGAGGAGATCGACAAGCTGCGGCACGCCGCGACGCGCGCGCTGTTCGAGCGGCGCGACGTGCTCATCGTGGCGTCGGTCTCGTGCATCTACGGCCTCGGCGAGCCGGAGGAGTACCAGTCGTTCGTCATCCGCCTGAAGAAGGGGGACCGCACCGACCGCGCGCGCATCATGCGGCGCCTCGTCGACATGCAGTACGACCGCAACGACATGAACCTGGTGCGCGGCAAGTTCCGCATGCGCGGCGACTCGATCACCATCCAGCCCTCGTACGAGGAGCTGGCGGTGCGCATCGACTTCTTCGGCGACGAGGTGGAGCGCATCATCGAGATCGACCCGCTGACGGGCGAGGTGCTGGCGGAGCGCGACTCGATCGACATCTATCCGGCGAAGCACTTCGTGACGTCGCGCGACAAGCTGGAGGACGCGATCCACGACATCGAGATCGAGCTGCAGGAGCAGCTCCAGAAGCTGCGCGCCGCCGGCAAGATCCTGGAGGCGGCGCGGCTGGAGGAGCGCACCAACTACGACCTGGAGACGATGCGCGAGGCCGGCTACTGCTCCGGCATCGAGAATTACAGCCGGCACCTGGCGCGCCGCGCGCCGGGCAGCACGCCGTGGACGCTGCTGGACTACTTCCCGGACGACTTCCTGATGTTCATCGACGAGTCGCACATCGCCATCCCGCAGGTGCGCGGGATGTACCACGGCGACTACGCCCGCAAGCAGACGCTCGTGGACTTCGGCTTCCGGCTGCCGTCCGCGCTGGACAACCGGCCGCTGAACTTCCAGGAGTTCGAGGCGCACCTGAACCAGGTGGTGTTCGTCTCAGCGACGCCCGGGCCATACGAGCTGGAGCACAGCGCGCAGGTGGTGGAGCAGGTGATCCGGCCGACGGGCCTGCTCGACCCGGTCATCGACGTCCGTCCGACGCGCAACCAGATCGACGACCTGCTGCACGAGGTGAAGCAGCGCGTCGAGCGGAAGCAGCGCGTGCTGGTGACCACGCTGACGAAACGCATGGCGGAGGACCTGGCGGACTACCTGCAGGAGATGGGCATCCGCACGCACTACCTGCACAGCGAGATCGACACGCTGGAGCGCGTCGAGATCCTGCGCGACCTGCGCCTCGGCGTCTACGACGTCGTCGTCGGCATCAACCTGCTGCGCGAGGGCCTCGACCTGCCGGAGGTGTCGCTGGTCTGCATCCTCGATGCCGACAAGGAGGGGTACCTGCGGTCGGGCGGCTCGCTGGTGCAGACGATCGGCCGCGCGGCGCGCCACGTCGACGGCCAGGTGCTCATGTACGCCGACAGGGTCACCGATTCCATGCGCTTCGCCATCGACGAGACGAACCGGCGGCGCGCGATCCAGCAGTCGTACAACGAGCAGCACGGCATCTCGCCGGAGGGGATCACGAAGGCGATCCGCGACATCACCGACCAGATCAGGAAGGTGGCGGAGGAGAAGACGGAGTACGACGTCAAGACGCTGCCGAAGGACGAGCTGGCGCGAATGGTGAAGGATCTCGAGTCGCAGATGAAATCCGCGGCGAAGAACCTGGAGTTCGAGAAGGCGGCCCTGCTGCGCGACCAGGTGATCGAGATCCGGAAGGCGATGCTGGACGACCAGAGCGCGCTGCACGAGTTCGCGCAGTCGTCGTACGGGGCGCTGGGCTCCCGGCCACGGGCGAAGCCGGGCGGGCGGTATCAGCGCCGAGCGCCCGTGCGCGGGCGGAAGTAGCGGGCGGCTGCGGCTAG
>DATMAH010000166.1:0-10161 GCA_035583735.1 Dehalococcoidia bacterium | reverse complement strand
CCGCGCGAGTTGCTGCGCGACGGCCTGCCGCTGCCGGAGCTATCGCAGCTCGACGTCGTCCGCCACTACACGCGGCTCTCGCAGCTCAACTGGTCGATCGACACGCACATGTACCCGCTCGGGTCGTGCACGATGAAGCTGAACCCGAAGGTGGACGACGCCATCGCCGCCATGCCCGGCTTCGCGGAGGCGCACCCGATGCAGCCGGCGGCCGACGCGCAGGGCGCGCTCGCCGTCATGTACGGCCTGCAGCGCGTCCTCGCCGAGATCACGGGCATGGACGACGCGTCGCTGGCGCCGCTGGCCGGCGCGCAGGGCGAGCTGGCCGGCATCCTCGTCATCAAGGCGTACCTGGAGTCGGCCGGCGAGCGTCGCACGACCGTCGTCGTGCCGGACTCCGCGCACGGCACGAACCCTGCCACCGCCGCCATGGCCGGCTTCGACGTCGTCGCCGTGCCGCCGCTGCCGTCGGGCGACATGGACCTCGGCGCCCTGCGCAACGCGCTCGAGGAGCACGGCCCGACCGTGGCCGCGCTGATGATCACGCAGCCCAGCACGCTCGGCCTCTTCGACCGCAACATCGTCGAGATCGCCGAGATGGTGCACGCGCACGGGGCGCAGGTCTACGGCGACGGCGCGAACCTCAACGCGATGCTCGGCCAGGTGAAGCCGGGGGACCTCGGCTTCGACGTCATGCACATCAACCTGCACAAGACGTTCAGCCAGCCCCACGGCGGCGGCGGCCCCGGCGCGGGCCCCATCGTCGTCAAGCAGCACCTCGCGCCGTTCCTCCCCTCGCCCCACGTCGTGGTGAGTGACGACGAAGGCAAGGAGATGGAGGATAGCGCCGCGCGCGGGGACGCCGGCCTCCAGCGCCCATCCTCCAGTTTCCGCGACGCATCCGCCCTCCACCCTCCGTCCTCCACCTTCGCGCTCACCGACCCACAGCACAGCATCGGCCGCCTCGGCGCCTTCCACGGCAACTTCGGCGTGCTGCTGCGCGCGTACGCCTACATCCTCACGCTCGGCGCCAGCGGCATGCGGGCGATCAGCGAGGCGGCGGTGCTGAACGCGAACTACGTGCAGGCGCGGCTCCGCGGCGCGTACGACCTCGCGCACGACCGCACGTCGATGCACGAGACGCTGTTCTCGGCGCGCCGCCAGAAGGCACGCGGCGTGAAGGCGCTTGACGTGGCGAAGCGCCTCATCGACTACGGCTTCCACCCGCCGACGATGTACTTCCCCCTCGTGGTCGACGAGGCGCTCCTGATCGAGCCGACGGAGTCCGAGTCGAAGGAGACGCTCGACGCCTTCTGCGACGCCATGCTCGCCATCGCGGCGGAAGCGGAGCAGCAGCCGGAGTTACTGCGCGCAGCGCCGCACACAGCGCCGCTGCGCCGGCTGGATGAGGCGACGGCCGCGCGCAAGCCGGTGTTGCGGTGGTAGACCACCGTTAGCCCGGCTCGCACTTGCGCTGCCTCCAGGCGTCGGTCCGCGGTGAGCGCGGAGTCCTCAGCGAAGCTCTGCTTCGAGCCAATGTGCCCACGAACCCGCATCGGGGTGTGCGGCCGCCCAGCGGTCCAGCGCGGCTGCCAGCCTGGCCGCCAGCGCGTCGCGCTCCCACCACTCCTTCCGCACCAGCAGCACCGTGCACGTCGTGACCCGCGCGAAGTCGCTCGCGTTCTCGGTCACGATCACGCGCCCCTCGGGCGCCGCGATCTCGATCAGCGTGTCGTCAGGGAGATTGTGCGCGCCGAGCGAAGCCGGTGTCGCGGCGTCGTGGCCTCGCTCGTTCAGCTCGGCGGCGACGTGCGGCGGCAGCATCGAGTCGATGAGGAACCTCACGCGAGGAGGCGCTTGCGCCCACCCGCCACTCGTTCCGCCTCCTGGAGGGCGCGCTCGTTCTCGCGGATCCGGACGTCGATCTCATCGGGGTGGGCGGCCGCATAGTTCAGCGCGATCACGACCTGCCGCTCGTGAATGCCGAACTCCTTCGCGACAGCGGCGATGCGCTTTGCCTCCGTGCCGCGCGCGCGCCGCAGCGACGCGGCGATCTCCCAGACATCCGGGCCGCCGGCGAGCGCCGCGCGCCGGCCGGACGGCCCCGGCTTGAACACGATGCCGGGGTGCTCGGCCACGGCCAGCCCCTCGTGCAGCAGCCGCTCCACGAGGGCCGTGACCGACGTCCCCTCCACCTCCGCAAGCGCCGCGAGGCGCTCCCGCAGGCCGTCGTCCAAGCGCAAACTCGTGGTCGATCTCATTCGCCGTCCTCCGACGCAATACGACGCAATACGATGTATTATAGCGGCCGGACGGTCGCGCGCGGAACTTCCGCTGCCCGCATCTCGCCGGTTCCCCTACGCCACCACCGGCACCGTGAGCTGTCCCCACGGCAGCACGCAGACGGTCGCGCCGGTGCCCCGCTCGCCCAGCAGCGCCGCCACCGTCTCGGAGATGTCCGCCGCGTAGCGCAGGTGCGCCGACTCCACCGTCTCGCGGTCCAGCGAGGAGTGCAGCCAGACGTCGCAGCGCGCCTGCACCATCGCCTGCACCTGCACCTGCCACTGGTCGTGCACGGTCTCGTGCCCGTCCGCGCCCAGCCGATCAAGCAACGCCCGCGGCGACCGCTCGCTCCGCATCAACTCGGCGTACTCCGGCCCGCCCAGCCCCTCGCGGCACTCCGCCACCAGCACGATCGACCCGCCGGGCGCGCATGCCTGCGCCGCCACCGACATCCCCTTCACGGACTGGTAGAGGTTGAGGTCGGCCGGATACCCCATGTTCGTCGCCACGACGATGTCGAACAGGTGCGGGATGGGGCGCACGTACTGGCGCGCCGCCTGCGCGATGGCCGCCTCGTGCGCCTGCACCATCTCGCCGGCGAAGACGCCCGTGATGCGCTTCTGCGTGTCGAGCGTGACGTTGATGGTCAGCGCGGGCGAGGTGATCGCCCCCGCGTCGCGCATCTGCTCGAAGATCGGGTTGCCCTCGGTGACGCACCACGTCGCTTTCGGGTGGCCGATCATGCGCGCGTCGTGGTTGCGCATGATGTCCGCGGCGCTCGCGATGCCGGGCAGCACGCCCTTGCCGCCGCCGGAGTACCCGGCGAACAGGTGCGGCTCGACGAAGCCCGTCACGATCCGCAGCTCCGCATCGAGATACGCGCGGTTGAGGCGCACGCCTCCGCCCCCTGGCAGCGGCGCCAGCGACGCCTCGTCGCGCGCATCATGGTCGAGCACCCGGTACCGGCCAGCGGCCGCGTCGCCCAGGATGCGCCGGCGCTCGTCGTCGCGCGACGCGCGGTGCAGGCCCGTGCCGATGAGGATCGTGATGTCGTCGCGGTGCACGCCTGCGCGTTCCAGCGTCTCCAGCACCGGCGGCAGGATGGTCGCGTTCGGCACCGGCCGCGTGACGTCGCTGACGACGATGCACGCGCGCTGGCCCGCCCGCGCCACCCGCGACAGCGGCGCGCACCCGATCGGCGCCTCGATGGCGCTCCGGACCGCCCCCTGCGGGTCCGGGAGCGGGTCCACGGCCGCCGGCTCCAGCACGACGGCCGAACCGGGCACCTCCGCGTCGATCATGCGCTCGCCGTAGGGAAGCTGGACGCGCATCTGTCAGTCCTCCGGGGCGGTGGCAGTGGCGCCGTAGAGCGCGAGACCGGGGATGTCGCGGTAGTCGCGCTCGTTGCGCGTCACCAGCGTCAGCCCGTACTCGATCGCCGTCGCCGCGATGATGAGGTCCAGCGCGCGCGTCCGCACGCGCCCGCCAGCAGCGCGCAAAGTGCTGCGTATGTGCGCGCATCTCCGCGCGACGCGCACGTTGACGGGGACGATGCGGAGTTCGTTCGCCATTGTGTCGAGTCGGCTGAGTGCGTCGCTGCCCAGCTCAACGCGGATCGCTCCCTCGTAGAGTTCCATGTAGGTCACGACGCTAAGTGCGAGACCTTGGTCGCGCAAACGGTCGATGAATGTAGCGCCGTCGTCCTCCGCCAAGTAATCGGCCAGCCAGTCGGTGTCGACCAGGTACTTCATTCAGTGGTCGAGAAGTCGCGGCCTTCCTGCTCGCGGGCCTCTTTGATGTCTCGCATAAACCTCTCGCGATCGAGATCCTTGAAGATGCCTCGGGCTGCCCTCAACGCATCACGAGCTTTGACGGGGTCATATCCGGCCCAGAGGTCGCTGCCGTCCCCGATGAGCTCGGCGTACTCCGCCGGGCCGATGACAACGGCGATCGCCTCGCCGTCCGCCTCGATGACGCGCGCTTCGCCGTCCTCCCGCACTTCGCGGACGACCTGCGCGATCTCTTCGTCGGTGACGGCACGGACTCGGTGTGGCGTGGTCATGCGGCGCTCCTCGCCGGATATTGTAGCGCTGCCCGAGGGACTGCGATCCTGCGCGCCGCCCTACACCACGGCGACGGCGGTGCCCTGCAGCAGCATGGCGAACAGCGCACCGAGCGAGATGTACGGTGCGTACGGGATCGGGTCGCCGCGGCCGCGGACGCGCGTCACCAGCAGCACGACGGCCACGGCGCCGCCGGCCAGCGCCATGATCATCATCGCCGGCACGACGTTCGACAGGCCGAGCGCCAGCCCGGCGAAGAGGGCCAGCTTGACGTCGCCCATCCCCATGCCGCCCCGCGTCAGTACGTTCATCATGAAGAAGAGCCCGCCGAAGATCAGCCCGCCGGCGATGACGTCGCCACGCGTCTCCTCCGGCGTCACCATACCCAGCGCCAGCGCGCCGATGATCGCCGGATACGTGACGGCGTTCGGCACGCGAAAGGCGATGATGTCCGTCGCCGCGCAGACGATGAACACAGCCGCGTACGCGGCGACGACGGCGAGATGCCACTCGCCGCCGGCGTACTGCCACCCGGTCACCGCGAACGCCGCCGCCGTCGCGGCTACGACCGCGAGGCGCCGGTACGGCGAGCGCGTCGTCAGCAGCGCGGGTAACGTCGCTGTCCCCGCCTCGCTGCCCAGGTCGAGCGCTGGGACGCCCGGGCCGTGCCCCTCTCCCTGGAACTCGTCGCCGTCCCCCGTCTCGCGCTCGTATGGCTCACGGGCGAGGCGCGCGACGAGCTCGTCGAGCACTAAGCCGGCGATGACACCGGCGATGGCCATGAATGCAACGGTCACGCGTGGCTCCTCGTACACATGGTCGGCCGAAGGATAGCAGCGCCGCAACGGGCGGGCCCTCGGGGCGCGGGATTAGGGGATTGCCCGTGCCCGCGCACCGTCACGCGGGCGCCGGCGGCCGTCCCTGCCACGCCGGGTGGGCATCGTCGAGCCAGACGTCGGCCAGCCCCTGGTCCAGCCCGTACCACGGCGCGAGCGTGCTGTTGCGCACGTAGCCCCACATGAGCCGCCGCTCCACCGGCGCGCAATATTCGACGCGGGCGTTCACGTTGGCCAGCAGGTACTCCTGGATGTCGCGACCCAGTTGGGCGCGCTCGTCGTTGTCGAACGCCCGGCGGGAGCGGTCGAGCATCTCGTCGAGCTGGGCGTCGTGTAGCCGCATGGTGTTGTCCGGCTGCCCGCTGCGGAAGCGCCCGTATAGCCAGTCGTCCAGGTCGATGCCCCCGTCCTCGAGCATGAACGTCATCGTGATCGCCCCCTGCGCCGCGCCGTCGAGGTTGCGCCGCAGACCCGCCGCGATCGCGGTGTGTCCCGTCGCGTCAACCTCGCCCGTCATCTCCGCGCCGAGGGACTCACGGAGCTGCAACCGCAGCTCGGTGGACGCGCGGTCTGGAATGTTCCGGGGGAATCCTGCGAACAGCGCGCGCAGTTGCGGCCCCGAGCCGTCGCCGAACGCGGCGCTCCAGAGCCGGCGCGCCTCGGCGATGTCCTCCCCTCGCTGTTCAGGGGCGGTGCGGTAACCGGGCGTGCGCGATAGCTCATCGCCAGCCAGCGCCCACGCGGCTGCGCCCGGCGCGATCGGCCCGCTCATCAGCGCCGACGGCCGCCCGTCGATCGGCGGGTAGATGGCGTTGATGAGCTTCTGGCGGTCGACGGCCAGGTGCAGCGCGCGGCGCGCGCGGTCGTCGCGGAACGGCTCGCGGTCCAGCAGCAGGCGGCTGGCGAGGACGCCCCACGCGTCAGTCTCCTGCAGCGCAATGTCGCCGAGGTTCGTGTCGTATGTCGCATCCAGTTCCTTCGGGTCGACGAAGTTGGTGCCGTCCACGACGCGGCGGTCGAACATGACGCGCTGGAACACGTCCTCCTGCGGGTTCCAGAACGCGTCGTACCCGTCGATGAATGGGCGCGCGTAGCCCGCCTCTGGCCGGTCCGGCTGCGCGAACCACGCCGGGTTGCGGATCAGCCGCGCGACGGCGTTCGGCTCGAACGAATCGAGCATGAACGGCCCCGTGCCCATCATCGCCGCGTCTGATGACAGCTCGTCGCGGTCGTTCACCGACTCACGCGCGATGATGAACGCGTGCGGGCCGGCGAGGAAGCTCAGGAACGGCGCGACCGGCTGCTTCGTCTTGATGACGACGGTGTAGCGGTCTCGTGCCTCGATGCTGTCGATGACACTCCACTGGCCGCGACGGAAGAAGCGCTTCGACTGCGGGCTGCCGCCCTCCATCTGGCGCGCGATGCTGTAGCGGACGTCGTCGGCTGTCAGTTCGCGGCCCGCCCTGTCGCCGAGCACGTACCGGGTGCGGGCGGAGTCGTGGAAGCGCACGCCCTGCCGGATGCGCACGACGTACGTCGTCTCGTCCGGCTGCTCTGGCATGCCGTCCGCCAGGTCCGGCGCCAGCGTGCCGCTCGCGACGTCATACCGCAGCAGCCGGCTGTAGACGGCAGCATGCACGTTGGCGATGGGCCCGAACTGCGTGAGGTGCGGGTCGAGCGAGTCCGGCGGCAGCGCATCGAAGTTGTAGACGCGCAGCCGGCCCCCGAGCGAGCGCGCCCGCGTGATGGCTGGCGTGGCCGTCGCTCCCGGCGTGGTGGAGCCGGACAGCGTTCGGCGCCTGTCATCGCCGCAGTTGGTGAGCACCGCGGCACCGGCCGCCGATGCAAGCGCGGCGGCTGCCGCGAGGAACCGCCGGCGCGAAATCGCGCGAGAGAGCGACGGGCGGGCGTCGTCGTTCATCCGGCGAATACTACCGGACGGCCGCGGCGCCTTATCCGCTCGTCTGTCGCCGTGCGTGCGGCGTCGCTCACGCCGACGCTCGCGCCAGTTCCGGCTCAGGCGTGCTGTCCGGGTCGCCCTTCCAGTCGCATTGCGTGCACTTCGCCATGCCGCGCGCGGCTGCGACGATGAGGCCGCCGCAGTTCGGGCAGGGCCGCGCCAGCGGGCGCGACCAACTCGTGAAGTCGCAGTCCGGGTAGTTGTTGCATGCGTAGAACGTGCGCCCGCGCTTGCTCCGCTTCTCGACGATCTCGCCACCGTCTTTCGGGCACGCGACGCCGACCTTCTTCAGCAGCGGCCGTGAGCCCTTGCACTCCGGGTAGCGCGAGCACGCGAGGAACTGGCCGAAGCGCCCGCGCTTCACCACCATCGGCGAGCCGCACTCGTCGCACTTCTCGTCGGTGGCCTGCTGCTGCGCCTCCTCGCCGTCGAGGGGGCGCGTGTTCTTGCACTCCGGGAAGCCCGTGCAGGCGAGGAACTGCCCGAAGCGCCCCCAGCGCACGATCATCGGGCGTCCGCACTTCTCGCACACCTCGTCCGTCTGCTGTTCGGCGCGCGGCAGGTCGCCGGCCTTGCCCAGCGCGTCCTCGAGCGGGTCGTACAGCTCCTTGACGACGGGCGGCCACGCGCGCTCCCCCTCCGCCACGTCGTCCAGTTCGTCCTCCATCTTCGACGTAAAGCCAGCGTCCAGCACCGGCGGGAAGATCTCCTGGAGCATGTCCGTGACGACGAAGCCCAGCTCCTGCGGCTTCAGTGCGCGTCCGTCCTTCTTCACGTAGCCGCGGTCCTGGATCGTCGACATGATCGGCGCGTAGGTGGACGGCCGGCCGATGCCGTTCTCCTCCAGCGCTTTCACCAGCGTCGCCTCCGTGTAGCGCGGTGGCTGTTCGGTGAAGTGCTGGTCCGGCTTGACGCCGAGCAGCCGCAGCGGGTCGCCGTCGTTCAGGTCCGGCAGTGTGCGCTCGGCGTCCTCGTCGTCCTCGGTGTCGCGGCCCTCGATGTAGACCTGGCGGAAGCCGGGGAAGCGCAGATGGCTCGCCGTCGCTCGCAGCAGGTAGGGCTCCTGCTGGCCGGCCGCGCGCGCGTCGATGTCGACGCTCACCTGGTCAAAGATGGCGTCGGCCATCTGGCTTGCGACGAAGCGCTGCCAGATCAACGTGTACAGCTTCTGCTGGTCGTTCGTGAGCGCGCGCTTCAGCGCCGCCGGCTCCCTTGACACCGATGTCGGCCGGATCGCCTCGTGCGCCTCCTGCGCGCCCTTCGACTTCGTCTTGTAGATGCGTGGTTCGCCCGGGACGAAGTCGCCGCCGAATTTGCCGGTGATGAAGCGGCGCGCCTCGTCGCGCGCGACCTGCGCGATGTTCAGCGAGTCGGTGCGCATGTACGTGATGAGGCCGACCTGCCCCTCGCCCGGGATGTCCAGGCCTTCGTAGAGCTGCTGCGCCACCGCCATCGTCCGCTTGGCGGAGAAGCCGTAGCGGCGCGATGCCTCCTGCTGCAGCGTGCTCGTCGTGAACGGCGGGGCCGGACGGCGGTTCTGCTGCCGCTTGCGGACTTCGCGCACGGCATACGACGCGCCGCGCAGGTCATTGGTCACCCGCTCAGCGTCATCGCCACTGTGGATCTCGGCCTTCTTCTGGCCGGGCAGCGCCGCCAGCCGCGCGTCGAAGCCCGCTTCGTCGGCGTCCGCCAGCCGCGCCAGCCGCGTATCGATGGTCCAGTATTCCTGCGGCACGAACGCCTGGATCTCGCGCTCGCGGTCCACCACCATCTTCAGCGCGACGGACTGCACGCGGCCGGCGCTCAGCCCGCGACGGATCTTGTTCCACAGGATGGGGCTGATCTTGTATCCGACGAGCCGGTCCAGCACGCGCCGGCCCTGCTGTGCGTCCACCAGCTTCATGTCGATGTCGCGCGGGTGCTCGAACGCCTCGCGCACGGCATCGGCTGTGATCTCGTGGAACTCGACGCGCCGGTAGCGGTCCGGCTCCAGGTCCATCGCCTCGCGCAGGTGCCACGAGATCGCTTCGCCCTCGCGGTCAGGGTCCGTCGCCAGGAAGACGATGGGCGCGCCCTTCGCCGCCTCCTTCAGCTTCTTGACGACGTCCTTCTTGTCCCGTGGCACGATGTAGCGCGGCGCGAACTCGCGCTCGACGTCGACGCCGAGCTGCGACTTCGGCAGGTCGCGCACGTGGCCGACGGAGGCCTGCACCTCGTACGTGTTGCCCAGGATGCTGGCGAGGGTCCGCGCTTTGGCGGGCGACTCCACGATGACGAGGCTCTTGCCATTGCGGCGGCTCGCCGTCTTCGTCGCCTTGCTTGCGGGCTTGCGGGTTGTCTTGCGGGCCGTCTTCCGCGTCGCCGGCTTGCGCGCCGCGGACGTGCGCGCGGCGGGCTTCGTCTCTTCGGTTGCTTCTCGGGCGCCGTCGCCCGTCGCTTCTACCATCTGCTCCATGCTATCCCCGTCCTCGGGGCCCCGGTTGTTATACACGACCGCCCCGCAGGCACAACAGTTCTTCGGTTGTAGTCCCTACCACCTGCATACGCGCCAGGCCGTATTCGGAAACGTATCGCAGCCTTCCTGCGGATTCGTGGAAGGCGTCTCCTTGGAGCCTAGCAGAGCCGTCAAGCTCCGCCACCATCCGCCTGTCGCGCGGCTCCGGCGTCAGCTTCCGGCAGCATGCGCTCGCCGAGCGCCCGCCCCAGTGCCTGCGCGTCGGCGGCAGCTCCGGCGGTCTCGTCGCGCAGCAGCCGCTCCCCGGCGCCGATCATCGCGGCGAGGCGCAGCGTACCGCCCTCCACGGTCGCATGCGCGCCCACCGGCATGCGGCATCCGGCGCCGAGCGTATCCAGGAACGCGCGCTCCGCCTCGACTGCCGCGCGCGCACGCTCGTCATCGATCGCACGCACGGCTTCGAGGGTCTCACGGTCGTCCTCGCGCACTTCGACGCCAAGCGCGCCCTGGCCCACGGCGGGCATCATCGCCGTCACGGCGAACACCTGTGAGGCACGGCCCTCC
>DATMAH010000165.1:0-15329 GCA_035583735.1 Dehalococcoidia bacterium | reverse complement strand
ACGGCGCCGAGGCTGCATTCAGCGTGGCCGTGACAGTGGACGGCGTGCCGATCACCGCAGCCGCGGTGTTCACGCGCGGCGCAGCCGGTGAGGCGCCATCCGGCGGGGACGGTGGCGGGAGCGCGCTCGAGGCGCCGCAGTGGGTCGCGCGGGTCGTGCTCGTCGCCGTCGCGGTCGTCGCCGTGCTGGCGATGGCCGCCGCGCTCGCGCTGGCCGCCGTGCGCTGGGTGCGCAGCGCACGGGAGCGGCGCGCGCAGCTCGAGATCATCGAGCCGAACCAGGAGCTGGCGGCGAAGCAGGGGCTGCCTGAGCGAGACCCATCAGTCGTGCGCGTGACGCCGAAGCCCGCGGAGGAGCGCGGCAGCGGCGTCCTCGTCGAGAAGGGCGGCGAGGGCCGCACGTTCGACCTCGGCGCCGGGCCCATCGTCATCGGCACGTCGCGCCGCCTGTCGAACATCGTCGTCAGCGGCGGCGACATTGCCCCGGAGCACGTGCGCATCTGGCTGCGCGGCGGACGCTACCTCATCCACCACGTCGGCGGCATGAGCCGCAAGACGTATGTGAACGGCTACGAGGCCGACTGGGTGACGCTGGACCCCGGCGACGAGCTGCGGGTGGGCGATTGCCGCTTCGTGTTTCGGGACCTCGAGCGGGAGGCCGACCGCCCCAACCCCTTCCTCCCGAAGGGCCGCATCACGCCGCTGAAGTAGCAGCCAGGGATCCGCCGCCAGAAGCGTCTGCTGTCTGCTGTCTGTTGTCTGTTGTCTGTCGGCGCTAGCCGACGTCCGGCAGCCGCTCGCGCAGCGCCTCCAGCAATCCGCTGATGGGCACGCGCACCTGCGCCATGCTGTCGCGCTCGCGGATCGTCACGGCGTCGTCCTCCTCGACCGTCTGGAAGTCCACCGTCACGCAGAGCGGGGTGCCGATCTCGTCCTGGCGGCGGTAGCGGCGGCCGATGCTCTGCGCGTCGTCGTACTGCGACATCCAGTGCTTGCGGACGATCGCGTGGACGCGCTTCGCCGTGGGCGTCAGCTTCTCGTTGCGGCTGAGCGGCAGCACCGCCACTTTGATCGGCGCCAGGGCGGGATGCAGGCGCAGCACGGTGCGCTTCTCGCCCTTGTCGTCGGCCTCCTCGTCGTAGCCATCGACCATGAAGGCGAGCAGGCAGCGGCCGACGCCCAGCGCCGGCTCGACGACGTGCGGGACGACGTGCTCCTTGCGCTCCTCGTCGTAATAGGAGAGCGCCTTGCCGCTGGCGCGCGCGTGGGCCGTCAGGTCGTAGTCGCCGCGGTGCGCCACGCCCTCGAGCTCGGCCCAGCCGTGCGGGAAGAGGTACTCGAAGTCCGACGTCGCCTGCGAGTAGTGCGAGAGCTCTTCCTGTTCGTGCGCGCGCACCCGCAGGTTCTGCATCTTCATCCCGAACCGCTCGTACCAGCGGCGGCGCTCCTCGATCCACTCCGTGTGCAGGCGGATCGAGTCCTCCGGGTAGCAGAAGTACTCCATCTCCATCTGCTCCAGCTCCCGCACCCGGAAGATGAAGTTGCGCGGCGTGATCTCGTTCCGGAACGACTTGCCGACCTGGGCGACGCCGAACGGGAGCTTGCGCCGCATGGATGTCAGGACGTTCTCGAAGTTGACGAAGATGCCCTGCGCGGTCTCCGGCCGCAGGTAGACGGTCGCGGCCTCGTCCTCCACCGGCCCGACGAACGTGCGGAGCATCAGGTTGAACATGCGGGGCTCCGTGAAGGTGCCGCGCTGGCCGCAATTGGGGCAGACGTCGGACTGCAGCTCGTCCTGGCGGAAGCGGCCCTGGCAGTTGCGGCAGTCGACCATGGGATCCGTGAACGTCTCGACGTGGCCGCTGGCCCGCCAGACCTCCGGGTGCATGAGGATCGCGGCATCGATGCCGACGATATCGTCGCGCTCCTGCACCATCGCCCGCCACCAGGCGCGCTTGATGTTGTTCGCCATCTCGACGCCGAGCGGGCCGTAATCCCAGGCGCCCTGCAGGCCGCCGTAGATCTCGCTGCTCTGGAAGATGAATCCGCGCCGTTTGCACAGGGACACGATCGTGTCCATGTCGACGGCGGCGCGCGCTTCTGCTTCGGCGTTCAACGTGCAACCTCCCGCCCTGGTTGGGCGATGCATGCGTGTGGCGGGCAGGGTACCCGTACACGTCTCCCCGCGACAGATGGGGCGCTCGTTGACAGGGTTGAAGCCGCGCGACTAGGATGCCCGCAAAGGAGGAGGCGGGTGGGCGAGAACGGGCACCTCAAGCTTGTCATCATCATCGCGTCCGACGCCGACGCCGAGAAGCTCACCCGCAAGCTCGTCGAGCAGGGATACCCGGCGACGAAGGTGAGCAGCACCGGCGGCTTCCTGCGCAAGGGCAACGCCACCATCCTCTCCGGCATCGAAGCCAGCGAGGTCGACGGCATCATCGCCATGGTGCGCGCCGAATGCTACGCCCGCTCCGAGTACGTGCCGGTCCAGACGCTGCCGTTCTTCGGCGAAGGCTCCGTCATGCAGGAGCCGATCGAGGTGCGGACCGGCGGCGCCATCGTCTTCGTGCTGGACGTGGAGCGCTTCGAGAAGACATAGACGCTAGTCGAACGGCGGCGCACCGACTATTTCAATATCGCCGTCCTCACCTGGCGGACCCGCCGGCGCATCTCCTGAGGCGTGCATCGCCCGCAACATAAAGTCGCCATGCGGCGCCTGCACGTTGAACCATCGTGCTGAAGCATCGCCCTCTACGCGGAAGGCGTGCGGGACGCCCTTCGGCAGGAAGACGGTCGCGCCCGGCCCGGCGATCGCGTCGACCTCGCCGCACTTGATACGCATCCGCCCATCCAGCAGATAGAACACGCCGTCATCGCGGTGGTGCACGTGGAGCGGCGATGAGAAGCCGGGCGGGAACGTCTCCACCGAGAATGCGCCGACCCGGGCGTGTTCCGGCATCGCCTTGATGACCACCTCGCCGCCTCCGAGCAAGTAGCGGCGCCCTTCGTCGGGACCGATGATGAACGGCTCCATCGGCTCTACACCCGGTCCGCGGCGGCGCGCCGCGGCGGTACTTGCTGATCCGCCTTGGGCTCCGCTCGCGCGCGTCGTGCGTCAGCGATCGCGTCGCGGACGACGGCGAGGTCCGTCGCCGTCTCGGGCCGCGTCGTCGTCTCCAGGGCGATACGGTTGATGCCGCCGAGCACGGTGGAGTGGTCGCGGCCGCCGAACATGCGGCCGATCTCGGCGACGCTCAGCTTCGCGTCCTCGCGCAGCAGGTACATCGCCAGGTGGCGGGCGTACGTCACGTCGCGCGTGCGGCTGCGGCCGCGGAGCGCTGCCGCATCGACGCCCGTCCGCGCCGACACGGCCGCCACGACCGTCTCCGCCGGGGGCGGCGCGGCGTCCGCCTCCTCGTCGGCGAAGACGGAGAGCGCCTGGATGATGTTCTCCGCCGTCGGCGCGCCGCCCACCATCGGCAGGTAGGCCAGCACACGGTGCAGGTAGCCCTCGAGCTCGCGCACCGTGGGGCAGCAGCGCTCGGCGATCAGTTCCAGCGCGTCATCTGGAAGCGATGCGGCGTGCCGCCTCATCTTGGAGCGCAGGATCGCCAGCCGCGTCTCGAACCCCGGCTTCCGCAGGTCGGCCGTCAGCCCCCAGCTCAGGCGCGAGCGCAGCGCGTTCGACAGCCCGGAGAGCTGCGACGGCATGCGCTCGGCCGTGACGACGATCTGCTTGCCGGCGGCGTGCAGCTCGTCGAAGGCGTGGACCAGCTCGTCCTGGAACTTCTCCTTGCCCTGGAGGAACTGCACGTCGTCCAGCAGCAGGATGTCGGCGCTGCGATACCGCCGCCGGAAGCTGTCGAGCTCGCTCGCCAGCCCCTTCACGTAGTCGTTCCCGAAGCGCTCGGCCGTGGCGTAGACGGCGTGGCGCCCGCGCGCGAAGGCGGCATGGCCGATGGCGTGCGCCAGGTGAGTCTTCCCCAGCCCGGACGCGCCGAAGATGACCAGTGGGTTCACGGCGCCCGCGCCCTCGGCCGCCGCGTGGGCGGCCTGGCACGCCAGCCGGTTCTCATCGCCCTCGACGAACCATTGGAACGTCATCGCCGGGTTCAGGCCAGGGGGCGGGCCGGGGTCCTTGCGCAGGAACTCCGGCACCTCCACCGTTGCCGCAGCGAGCGGCGCCAGGAGCGCGGGCGCATCGGCCTGCGGGCGCGCGCCGACGACCTCGAACGCCGGGGTCACGGGCATGCCGGTGACCGACGCGAGCGCCTTGCGGATCTGCTTATCCATGCGCGTGGAGAGCCACTCGCGGACGAAGTCGTTCGGCGTGCCAATGGTGAAGATGCCGTCGGCGTAGGCGACGCCGACGGTATCGCGGAGCCAGGTGTCAAAGTTGGCGGGCCGGACGACGACCTGCAGTTGCCCCAGCGCTGCTTCCCAGATGGTGGCGGCGTTCGCTGGCTGCTTCATGTCGCCGCTGTCCCCGGCCTGCGTGCCATCTGCGCTCTATCGTTGCATCCTGCAACAGGCAACACAAAACCCTCCCGGCGTGTAGACGCGGTGAACGACAACGGATGCCAGCGGCCGATGACGGTTTGAAGTCCCGAGTACAGGAGTCACGGCCGCCCTCACCACGGCCCTGTGCCCGCTCCCCGGAGTTACGGACACCGGCGACGGATGTTTCGCCGGTGTGCGCGTGAGGCGTTGAATTTCCTCAGGACAGGGCGAAGAATACTAGTGCCCCTGTAGGCGATCAAGCCTTTTATGACGACTCTCCCGCCGGAATTTCCCCCTTTTCTTAGCACGCCGAAACGCGCTCGTTGTGCGGCGGTTTGCTATCAGTTTTGCGCCGCGGGACGCCGATCCGCGATAGATTAGGACGCTGCGTTATTCGTAGACAGTGACGGCACACGCGGCGGAGGGCGGCGGCGAGGCAGGCAGGCATGAGCGCGACTTCCACATCAGCACGTAACGACCGCACCGAGGTCCTACCGCGCTTCCTTGACCTCATCGAGCAGCGCGGGTGGTTCCGCCACGTCTTCGAGATCGGCCTCGTCGCGGTCGCCTTCCTGCTCTACTTCATCGTCCGGGGCAGCGTCGTTGACGAGCATGAACTCGCGCTCGAAAACGCAAACCGCATCATCGACTGGGAGCGCGCGCTGGGCATTCACTGGGAGCCGCGGCTGCAGGATCTGATCCTGGGCCACCGCTTCTGGATCGAGGTAATGAACTTCATCTACTTCTGGCTCGACTTCCCGCTCATCGTCGTGCTGGGGCTGTGGCTCTACTTCGGCGGCCACCGGCACGAGTACACGGTGGCGCGCGATGCGCTGCTGCTGTCGGGCGCCATCGCGCTCGTCATCTATCATCTGTTCCCGGTGATGCCGCCGCGGCTCCTCCCGTCCGGCGAATACGTCGGCACGATCGAGGAGTACAGCGACCTGAGCTACCAGGCGCAGTCGCTTTCCGCCTTCGTGAACCCGTACGCCGCCGTCCCCAGCCTCCATTTCGGCTGGGCGATGATCATCGGCGGCGCCATCTTCGCCGCCTTCCGGAATCCGGCCTTGCGGCTCTTCGGGCTGTCCTTGCCGTGGCTCCAGCTCGCGTCCATCGTCTTCACCGCCAACCACTACATCCTCGACGCGGTGGCGGGCCTCTTCGTGTGCCTGGCCGGGCTGCTGCTGGCATGGGGCGTCCAGCGCTGGGTGTATCCGGCGGTCCGCTCCTGGGCGGAGGCCCAGCGCGGGGACGGACTCAGACGCCGGCCTGCTTGACCTCGTTACGGAGCTTCTTGCCGGCGGCGAAGCGCGACAGGTTATCGAGGAAGATGTCCATCGATCGTGCCATGTTGTGCGCCGAGGCGCCGCTGTTGTGCGGCGTCACCATCACGTTGGGCAGCGACCAGAGCGGGCTGTCCTCCGGCAGCGGCTCCACGGCGAACACGTCGAGGCAGGCGCCCGCGATCCATCCTTCGTCCAGAGCCCGGACCAGCGTCGTCTCCTGCACCACGCGGCCGCGGGCGATGTTGATGAGCACCGCGCTCGCCTTCATCGACCGCAGCTCGCGCTCGCCGATGAGGCCGTCCGTCTCCTTCGTCAGCGGGCACGCCAGCACGACGAAGTCGGAGCGCTTCAGCAGCGCGTGCAGCCGCGCCGGCGCGTGCTGCTCATCGACGTACGGTGTCCGCTTCGGCGAGCGGCGCAGGCCCAGCGTCCGCATGCGGAACGCCTTCGCCAGCCGCGCCACCTCGCCCCCGATGGCGCCCAGCCCGATGATGCCCACCGTCATGTCCGTCAGCTCGCCACCGCCGTGCTGGAGCCACTCGCGCCGCCGCTGCTGCTCCTCCCAGGCGGCGATGCCTTTCACGTGATGCAGCATCATCGCCAGCACGTACTGCGCGATCGCCGGCGCCGACGCGCCGGAGGAGTTCGTCAGCTTCGCGCCGCGGTCGATGAGTTGCTGGAAGACGGGCGCGTCCACACCGGCGCTGAAGGTGTGGAACCACTTCAGCCCCTCCAGGCGGAAGACGACGGGCAGCACCGTGCGCCGCAGGTCCAGGTCCGCCCACATGTCCTCCGAGAAGCAGCAGACCTCGGCGCCGACGGGGTCCATCGACCACTCCAGGCCCCCATCGCGCAACGACGCCACCGCCAGCCGCGCCCGGGGCACGACCTTCCGGATGGACGCGCCGTACTCCCGCGCGACCCGCTCCGTCACGACGATCTTCATGGCCGGAAGCCTATACGGCGGTGCGCCGAGCCTCTACCGCCGTCGCCGAGCCGGGGACAGGCCGGCGGCCGGAGCGCTCCCGCTGGCGAAACGCGCGCACGAGCGCCGGCACGAACGGGCGGTCGGTGTGCAGTTCCACCTCGTCGGCGCCGGCGGCCGCGAAGATGCGGCGGCGGCGCGCCCGCATCTCCTCCGCACGCGCGGCGTAGGCCTCTCGCACGCGCCGCGACGATGTATCGAGCACGACGGTCTGGCCGGACTCGAGATCCCGCAGCGTCACGAGGCCGCCGTCGGGGAGCGCGGCGTCGCGCGGGTCGTTCAGCGAGACGGGCAACAGCTCGTGGCGCAGCGCGGCGGCCCGGAGCTGGCGCTCGTAGCCTTCGTCATAGAAGTCCGACAACAGGAAGACGATGGCGCGCCGCCGCGCGATGCGGGCCAGGTACGCCAGCGCCCCGCCGATGTCCGTCCCCGGGCGCGACGGCTCCAGGTAGAGCAGGTCGCGGATGAGCCGGAGGACGTGCTGGCGTCCCTTCGCGGGCGCCACGAACCGCTCGATGCCGCCGGCGAACGCCAGCAGCCCCACCTGGTCGCCGTTTGCGACGGCCGAGAAGGCCAGCGTCGCCGCGACCTCCGCCGCCAGCTCCCGCTTCGACACGCCCGCCGACGCGACGGCGGAGGACGCGCTGATGTCGACAGCGAGCAGCACCGTGAGCTGGCGCTCCTCGATGTACTGCTTCACGAACGGCGTCCCCATCCGCGCCGTCACATTCCAGTCGATGGTGCGGACGTCGTCGCCGGGCTCGTACGGCCGCACGTCGGCGAACTCGATGCCGCGCCCCTTGAAGATGCTGTGGTACTGGCCGACGAAGACGTTGGCGACGAGGCGCCGCGCCTGGATCTCGACGCGGCGGATGCGGGCAAGCATCTCCGGCGGGATGCCGTGGTGCGGCCGCGGGGCGTCAGAAGACATCGGGCGACTCGTCGATGAACTCCCATTCGATGCGCGCGTGGTCGCCCAGGCGCGCGCCGAGGGCGCGGATGCCGGGCGCCTCGGTGGCATGGTGGGTGCCGAAGAGGAGATTCATCCCCGCCTCCTTCGCGAACATGCGGGTGTACATGCTGCCTTCGCCGGTGAGGAAGGTGTCGCAGCCTGCCTTCAGCGCGGCGTCCATGGACGACGTCATGCCGCCGGCCCCGGGCACGATGCCCACGCGCCGGAACGTCTTCGCGTGCTGGTGCGCCTCCACCTGCGTCCCCAGCGCCGACGACACGCGCTGGACGAACTCGGCGAACGGCTCGCCGACGTCGCACGCCAGCCCGGGCCGCCCGCCATTCAGCTCGCCGAACGGCGCACCGGGCGCCAGCCCGAGCACCGCCGCCAGCGCGTAGGCGTTGCCGAAGCCCGGCGCGGTATCGAGCGAGTGGTGCGCCCCGTACAGGGAGAGCCCCGCCTGCTCCAGCATCGAGCGCTTTTCGTCATGGAGGTGCAGGTCGATGGCCGGCCAGGTCGTGTGGTGGACGACGAGGAGCTGGGCGCCGGCCCGCGCCGCCCCCACGATCGTCTGGAACGAGGTGTTGACCGCCACGGCGACCTTCGAGACGCCGGGCTGCGCCACCGAGCGATAGAGCAGGCCGTTGGAGCCCGGCTCCAGCGCCATGTAGCGGGCGATATCGAGCTCCGCATCGAGCCAGGCGACGATCTCGTCGAGCGAGGCGAGCGCGTGCATGCTGGTGAGTGTAGCTGTTGGGGAGATGGTGGTTTGGGCGGACGGTGGTAGGGGGCGCGGCGCCAGCGTCCGCCGAACGCCATCCCACCCATTCGGTCCCCCAACCACCATCCACCAAACGACTGTGCGGATATTCGGCTGTACGGTCCCCCAACGGCCATCCGCCGGACGCCCACCCGGTTCAGCAGTCCCCCAACGACCATCCACCCAACGACTATCCTCCCATCCCCCTATGGCACTCCCCTATGTCCATGCGCCACGATGAGGGCGATGGATGCTGATTGGCGCCGCCGCGCGCGCGTGGCCATGGTCGTCCTGCCCGTCCTCATCGGGCTGTGGGTGCTGTGGACCGTCCGCACCGCCATCCTCCCCTTCGTGCTGGGGACGGCGATCGGCTACGTGATCGCGCCCGCCGTGACGGGCATCTCGCGTGCGATGCCGTTCTACGCCACGCGCCCGTACGCCGCCCGCGGCATCGCCATCCTGGCGCTCTACGCCGCCGTGGCGGGCGTCGGCACCGGCGTCGGCTTCCTCCTTGTGCCTGCGGCAGCGGACGAGATCCAGGAGTTCAGCGACACCCTGCCCGATACGATCGACAACGCGCGGGAGCGCATCCAGGAGTTCTACGACGAGCAGATCCCGCTGGAGGCGCACGACACCATCGACCAGTGGCTCGAGGACGCGGGCGACCGCGCCGGCGAGTGGTCGGCGGGGCTTGCCCCCGACGCGGCACGCTTCGTCGGAAGCACGTTCTCCATCTTCCTGGGCTATCTGACGATCCCGATCTGGCTGTTCTACACGCTCAAGGACCATCCGCGCGGCGTGCGCTCGTTCATCGGCATGTTCCCGCCAGATTGGCGGCACGACGTCCGCAACGTGCTCGGCATCGCCGACGCTGTCTTCAAGAACTACATCCGCGCCATGCTGCTGCAGGGTCTGCTCATCGGCATGATGTCCTACATCGCGCTGGAGCTGCTGGACGTGAACTACCCGATAGGCCTCGCCATCATCGCCGGCTTCACGGAGATGATCCCCATCGTCGGCCCGATCATCGGGGCCATCCCGGCGGTCCTGGTGGCCCTCGCACAGGACCCCTGGAAGGCGCTCTGGGTGGCGCTCGCCTTCCTGGCCATCCAGCAGATCGAGAACAACCTCATCGTCCCCAAGATCCAGGGCGACTTCCTGCGGCTGCACCCCGGCGTGATCATCGTGCTGCTGGTGGTGGCCGGCGCGCTGGGCGGGCTGCTGTTCATCATCCTCGTCGTGCCGGTGGCGGCGCTGGTACGGGACCTCTACCAGTATGCGTACCTGCGGCTGGGAGACACGCCGCCGGACGAGGCGCTGGACCGCTCGCTCGGCGAATTCGGTGCTAACGCACTGCGGCAGCGGCTCATGATCGAGGCGGTGGTGCCCGCCGACGACCTCGGCAATCCCGGCTTCGGCGACTACGCGCCGCCGCCGGGCGCGGTCACCGCCGACCCACGGCGGCGCAACGTGCCGCCCCCGGACGGGGCCCTCGGGCCGCGCGACGAGCCGGGACAGGGCCACGACGGCGGCCATCCCGACGAGGGCCGCGTCGTGCGGCTGGAGCGCACCGGCACCAACGACGGTTAGCAGGGTGCCGAAGAAGTCGTCCCGCCTCGTAGCGCGGGCTGCAAGCCCGCGGCGTTCGGTCCGCGAAACCGCTCGTCGCCCAGGCGCATCGCCGCTCCTGCCGGTTGTCCGGGCACCCTGTCAGCCGACGATCACCAGGTCGGCGTCGTGCTCCTCCTGGAACGCCATCAGTTCCAGCCACCGCTCCAGCACCGGGCGATAGGTGTCGCGCCAGCCCTGGCCCTCGGGCCCCGCCCAGCGGTCGAACGCGGCCTTGCTCTCCCAGTAGGTGATGGCGAAATAGGAGTTGCTGCCGTACACGCGCAGCAGGTTCAGGGAGAGGCAGCCCGGTTGGGCGCGGTACGCCGGCACGGTCTCGTCGCGCACGAGGGCGATGAGCGCCTCCTCGTCGGCGCCCTGCTTGAGCGCCCAGCGACGGATGGTGACGAAGTTCATGGCGCGGCGCTCCTTCGCTCTCGCCGTCCGCGCGTCCGGCCGTCAGGCGCCGCTGGCGATGGCCCGGACCTGCGCGAGGTGCGCGACATTATGGTTCACCAGCCACGATGCCATGTCCAGCAGGCTGACCCGTCCGGACGTCAGCTCCCCCCGCTTCCGCCAGTCGCCTTCGCCGATCGCGCCGACGACCTCCAGCGCGGCGGCCATCGCCGCGTCCCACCGGCGCAGGATCTCGTCGGCCGGCGTGCCGGCGTAGTCCTGTCCCTCCATGATCTTCCACGGCAGCACCGACGGCTCCGCGATACCGATCGACGGATTGAGCGTGGCCTTCGCGCGCCGCACGAACAGCTCGGCGATGTCCACCATGTGGCCGGCGATCTCCTTGGCGCACCACTCGCCGTCGTCCGCGCGCCATACGAGACGGTCATCGTCCATCCGCCCGAGCATGGCGCGCAGCTCGCCGGGCTGCGATTTCAGCATCGCGACGATCTCGCCGGGATGGCGCCGCGAGAGATGCTCCTTCGTCGCCGAGAAGAATGGCGCGAACAGCTCGAACTCGCCGCCGAGGCTGCCGCACGCGGGGCAGACCTCGGGCCGCTGCTCCTCGGCCACGAAGCCGCACGCCTCGCAGGTCCAGACGAACTGCGCGACGGCGCTCTCCGGCACGTCGCGCCCGGCCTCCAGGCTCGCGCGCGTCTTCCACAGCACCTCCCGGAGCGAGTCCGAGGCCGCCCGCGCCCGCTGCAGCAGCTCGCGCGCGCGCGGCCCATCGGCCCGCACGGCGGAGAGCGGCACGCTCTGGTCGCCCTCGCCGGCGAGCAGCTCCGCGACCACGCTGGCGCTGTCCGCACGCGACAGCCGTTCGAGGTCGAGCGCGCGCGCCTGGTACGAGCGGGCGGCGGCGCGCAGCACCTTCGCCGTATTCAGGCGTCCCTCTTCGACCGCGCGTTCCGCCGCCGCGAGCGCGCGCACCGCCATGGCGGCGTAGCGCTCGGCGACCTCGTCGGCGGCGCCGCGCGCGGGGTCAGCCACGGCGCTGGCCGTAGAGCAGCTCGCGCAGGTCTTCGCGCACGCTCTCGCCGTCGAGACGGAGGCGGCGCGGGTTGAAGTCGTCGTGCTGCACCAGGATGTAGAGGTCGTCCTTGTCCGCGTCGATGGGCAGCGGCAGGCCGCAGGTGCCGCCGGCGTCCGTCCGCGCCCGCGCCAGCACCTTCGCGTTGTGGCCGGTGAGGACCACCTCCGCGCCCTCGACGGGCGGGTGCTCGCCGGCCTCGTCGGCGTCGTTCGCCAGCACCTCCACCATCGCCGTGCGGCCGTCCTCGTGCACGGTGATGCCGACGCGCATATCGATCAGGTACACGAGCGGGTCCGGCACGACGGCCTTCATGCCGGCGTCGACGACGGCGCGCACCTGGTTCGCCTTCAGCGACGCGTCGACCGGCGCCATGCCGTGGTCCGTCGTGATGACGAACAGCGTCGAGTCGTACAGGCCGCGCGCCTCCAGCGCACTGAGGATGCGGCCCACCCGCACGTCCGTCTCGTCCAGCGCGACGCGCTGGCCCTCGGAGTGCGGCCCGTAGTCGTGGCCGACGCCGTCCGTCAGCGTGAATTCGTGGAACATGAAGCGCGGAGGCGCGAACGCGTCGGAGGTGTACAGCACGATCGACTGCGCGACGCCGCGCCCGTCGACGATGGACTCGCGGTACGCGCCCTCCTGCCCGTCCTGCTGCCACTTCGCGCTCGTGTCGCCCGCGACCTCCGCCGTGATCGCCTTCAGGCGGTCCCGGTCGCCGATGACGCGGCGCTCGAGCGTGGCGTGGTCAGCGCCGCGCGTGCACGGCTCGTGGATGGAAGCGGTGAGCGCGCCGCCGTGCGCGCCGTCCCACTCGCCGAAGACGCGGTGGAAGGCCTCGTACAGCGTCTCCACGCCCTCGCCGAGGAACTTCGCCGTGTCGAACTGCTGGCCCTGCGGCGTCACCACCTCGCGCTTCTCGCGCAGGTAGTACGTGGGGTTGACGATGTCGTGGTGGCCGCACCACGCGCCCGTGCCGATCGCGTTGTGGCTGGGCCAGGTGATGCTCGGGAAGTTCGTGATCGATCCGTGCTCGAACATCGTGCCGTGGCGGATGATGCGGCGCAGGTTAGGGATGGAGTCGGGGTCGTGCTCCAGCCGCCACTTCAGCTCGCTGTTGCTCTGGCCGTCGAGCAGGAAGATGTAGACCCGCTCCGGCCGCCGCGCGTCGTCCGGGTCGATGATCTCCTCCAGCACGCGGCCGTCCTGGCGCTTGAGGTAGACGTCGGGCGAGACGCCGCGTTCGCCCGAGGTGCGGCCGGTCGCGTCCTTGCCGTCGATCAGGGGGAAGCCGCAGAGGTGCGCGATGGTCGGCGCGACGTCGACCTGGCGAGAGCGCACGGCGATGCGCTCGCCCTTGCGCACGCCGGGCCCGGCGAAGACCAGCGGCGACCGCGCCTGGATGACGTCGAGCGCGCCGTGCTGCCCCGGCTGGCGCCCGAACGCGTAGGCCTTCGGGTTGAGGGCGATGTCCGGCCCGTTCGGGCTGTCGAAGAGCTGGGCGATGCGCTCGTAGGCGTACGGGTAGGTGTTGTGCGCCGGCTCGACGAACGCGACGTTCGCGTCGTCCGTAGGGAACCCGGACTTCGCCGCCGCCTCCAGCTCCTGCTCGATCGTCGTCAGCGCGTCGTAGTCCTGCCGCTCGACGGGGTTCTCGCCGATCTGCTCGATCACCCGGTACTCGTAGCCGTTGCCGCCGGCGGCGTAGAAGCGCTGGAAGCGGACCATGCCGCGCTGCGCCCAGACCTCGTAGGCGCCATCGCGGTACGTCATCACCATGTCGGTCTGCGGCCCGGCGACGGGATCGGTGAGGAGGATATGGATCGCGCGGTCGCCGGACTCCGCCTGGTGCTCGTCGAGCCCCTGGCCGCGCAGGCGCTCGGGGCCAACCGCGCTCGCGGTGCGGTCGTGCGTGGCTGTCATCTGTGCCTCCTGCCGGTCTCGTCGTGAAGCGGTGGGCCGCGGGGACGGGGGCATGATGCTGCAGGCGGCGCATCTGGCGCAACGTGACGGCGCGCCCGAAGAGCTATCGCGCCGGCGGTCCTGCGCCGGACGACGAGAAAGCACCCCTCGCGCGAAGGGTGCTTCCATCGTCGTGCTGCCAGGCGATGGCGTGGGCTGAGCTTGATCTGCGCCGCCTTCGCGGGCGGCAGCGGAGCTACGGCTTGCGGCAGATGTAGTACGCGTTCTCCAGATCGCCTTCGATGTTCTCGATGCGCACGTCGCTGAACCCGGCTTCGGCCAGCATCTCCAGGGCCTTCTGGCGGCCCCACATGGTGCCGAGGCCGTCGCCGTTGAGCGCGAGCGACACCGTCATGCAGTGGAGCACGGAGACCGAGTACAGGCCGGGGCCCATGGGGTGGTCCATGTTCTCCTCGACGTTGCTCGACGCTTCGACGTCACACATGAGGAACATGCCGCCGGGCTTGAGGGCGTTGAAGATGTTCTTCAGCACGGTCGCCGGCTTCGCCTGGTCGTGGATGGCGTCGAAGACGGTGATGACGTCGAAGCGGTCGCGCTCGGCGAGCGTGGCGGCGTCCTGCAGGATGTGGCTGGCGTTCGTCAGCCCCCACTGCTTCGCTTCCGCCCGCCCCGCCGCGATGCCCTGCTCGGAGAAGTCGTAGCCGGTGAAGCGGCTGTTCGGGAAGGCCTTCGCCATCAGGTTGATCGCGTGGCCCTGGCCGCAGCCGACGTCGGCGACCTCGGCGCCGGAGCGCAGCTTCGCGACGATCTCGTCGCCCAGGAGGGGGATGATGACGTCGATGAGCGCGGCGTCGTGCACCTGGCCGCTGAGCTGGGCCATCAGCCCCTGGAACGTCGGGTACCGGGAGTACGGCACGCCGCCGCCGTTCTTGAACGCTTCAACGACGGCATCCTCCACGACGACGAGTTGTGAGAAGGCGAACGCGTAGGTCGCCAGGTTGTTCGGCCCGGCGGCCCGCGTGAGGAAACCGGCATGTTCGGGCGGCAGCTGGTAGCGCCTGGTCGCGGGGTCGTATTCCGTGATGCGGCCCGTCGTCGTCGCGCCGAGCCACTCGCGGACGTAGCGCTCGTTCAGCCCCGTTGCCTTGGCGATCTCCTCGCTCGTCGATGGAGGCAGCGTGGCCAGCTTGTCCCAGAGGCCCGTGCGATGGCCGATGCTGACCATCGACATGAGCACGCCGTTGTTGATGATGCCCAGCATCTGGCCCGCGAACGCTTCGGCCTTCGCCTGGTCGGTGGTGGTGGGCTCTGCGGTGGTTGTCATGGTCCCTCCCGTGACTGCTTGAGGCTTGCTCGTGCGGGGCATGCTACGCGGGCACGGTCCGGCGCCGCGTCCGCGCCCACACCCAACTTTCGCGCGCTTGACGGCGGCCGACACGTAGGGACGGGCCTACAGGTCCCCCCACCGCCTGTCCGACCGTCCCTGCGACCTGTCCGGCCCGGGCACACGCCAACACGACACTGGGATCGGGTTCAGGATGAGGGCGTGAGGCCGCTCTTGACGGCATAGGCCGCCGCGGCGGCGCGGGCGGCGGCGCCGGTGAGGCCGAGCTTCAGGTAGATGTTGGAGATGTGCCGCTCGACGGTGCGCGGGCTCAGCACCAGCTCTTCGGCGATCTGCTGGTTGGAGCGCCCGGCGGCGACCAGTCGCAGCACGTCGACCTCGCGGTCGGTGAGCTCGTGGCCCTGCGCGCCTGGTAGCGGCGGGGCATCGCCGGCGCTGATGCGCGCCAGCACCTCCCCCGCGCGCGCTGCCTCGTGAGC
>DATMAH010000164.1:0-7178 GCA_035583735.1 Dehalococcoidia bacterium | reverse complement strand
GTCGTCGGCCGCCTCGACGCCGGCGGCGCGCGCCGTGATCGACCCGTCGCTCGCGGGGCCGTACCGCGCAGGCACGACGACGATCACGTGGACGCGGCCCTCGACGACGACGGGCGAACCCCGCGAGCTGGACACCGTCATCTGGTATCCGGCAGAGGGCGAGCCGGGCGGCGAGGCCCTGGAAGACGCGATGCCGCGCGCCGGCGCCGGACCCTTTCCGGTCGTCATCTTCTCCCACGGGCACAGCGGCGGGCCGCGGAATGCCGAATACCTGACGGAGCACCTGGCGTCGTGGGGCTACGTCGTCGCCTCGCCGCCGCATCGCGGCAATACCGGCGCCGACTGCGGCACCTTCTGCCCCGCCGGCACCATCCCCGATTCCGCGCGCAACCGGGTGCCGGACGTGGAGTTCGTACTCGACTCGCTGCTCGCGCTGCGCGACGATCCCGCGTCCGCACTGGGCGCTGTGGTGGATCCGGAACGGTCGGCGATCATCGGCCATTCGTTCGGCGGCTGGACAGCGCTGATGGCGGCGCCGGGTGGCCGCTTCGACGCCATCGTCGGCCTGGCGCCGGCGACGACCATCACGGGCCTCGCGGCGGAGCAGACGCGTGTGCCGGTGCTGCTCATCGCGTCGGGCCAGGACGAGTTGATCCCCATCGCGGAGATCGACAAGGCGTGGCTGGCGCTGCCGGAGGGCATCGGCAAGGTATACGTGGAGTTGCCGGAGGGCGGGCACACGTCCTACATCGGTCGCTGCATTCCGTGCCCGCCGCTCGGCCAGGAGCGCGCGAAGGAGCTGGTACGACGCTACGTCACCGCATTCTTGCAGGTGCACATCGCCGGCGATGCGCGCTACGCCGAGTACCTGGCGGCGGCGCCGCCGGACGCCGTCCTTCGGCAGCCGCCGGCCGCCGCGCCGTAGGCGTCGCGGCGCAGTCCCGGGAGCGGCAGGAGTCACCGGGGGGCGGAGCGGCGATATGTCAGAGCCGGCATAGCGATCATAGGAAAGTAACCGCTGTATAATTCTCACTGCCGCATGCCGCCAGGCTCAGCCTTCGCGGCTTGCACTGTCTCACGCATCCCGAGCGCCCGCCGGGCGCTTCCTGGAAGGAGCACGCAGGCATGACCACCACCAACGGCATGATGAACGGCGCGGTCAACGGGAAGATGCTGAACGTCCGGCTGAACTCCGGCAGCATCGAGGTGGAGCGCGTCCCCGAGCAGATGTACCGCCAGTACCTCGGCGGCTACGGCATCGGCGCGCGGCTGCTGTTCGACCGCATTCCCGCGGGCGCCGACCCACTGGGGCCGGACAACGTGCTGGGGCTGTTTCCCGGCCTGCTGACCGGCACGCCGTTCTTCGGCATCCGTTACCAGGCCGTCGCGAAGTCGCCCAAGAACAATGGCTGGGGCGACGCGAACGCCGGGGGCGACTTCGGACCGTATCTGAAGAACGCCGGCTGGGACGGCATCATGCTCTATGAGAAGAGCAGCAAGCCCGTCTACATCTACATCGAGGACGACAAGGTCGAGATCAAGGACGCGTCGGACCTCTGGGGCATGCAGGCCATCGACGCCGAGATGAAGCTGAAGGAGCGCCACGGCAAGAAGGCCTCCGTCGCCTGCATCGGCCCGGCCGGCGAGAAGTTGTCGCTGATGGCGGGCATCTGCAACGAGCGCGGACGGCTGGCGGCGCGTAGCGGCCTGGGGGCCGTGATGGGCTCCAAGAACGTCAAGGCGATCGTCGTCAACGCCTCGAAGAACATCATCGGCTCGTCGCCCGAGATCATGAAGCAGGTACGGCAGTCGCTCGACGAGTTCGCGAAGCCGATCACCAACTTCTTCCGGACGTACGGCACCACCGGCATCACGAACTCTTCCGCGATGTCCGGCGACGCGCCGGTGAAGAACTGGGGCGGCGTGGGCATGGTGGACTTCCCGCAGGGGATGGTGATGTCCGGCGACAACGTCAACCGCCGCATGGAGAAGAAGTACGCCTGCTGGCACTGCCCGGTCGCCTGCGGCGCTGAGTCGCACGCCTGGGACGACCAGGAGAACCAGGCGAAGGTCCGCATCGCCAAGCGCGAGACGCAGATCAACGAGCTGAAGACGCAGCTCGAGGCGGCAGCGGAGGACCAGAAGCAGGGCATCCAGGCGCAGATCGCGAAGCTGGAGAACGACAACAAGGCCGACGCTGAGATCAAGAACGATGCGCGCTTCCCCTATCCGAAGCACACGCACCGCGCCGAGTACGAGACGATGACGTCCTTCGGCACGATGATGCTGAACAACGACATCAACGCCCTGCACTTCGCGAACCACCTCTGCAACCAGTACGGGCTCGACACCATCGCCGCCGGCGCGACGCTCGCCTTCGCCATGGAGTGCTACGAGAACGGCCTCATCACGAAGGAGGACACCGACGGCATCGACCTGCGCTGGGGCAACGCGGAGGCCATCATCGCCGCGCTGCACAAGATCGGCACGAAGGAGGGCGCGTTCGGCGAGCTGTTCGGCGACGGGGTGAAGGCGGCGGCCGAGAAGATCGGCCCGAGGGCGCTGGAGTTCGCGATGGAGGTCGGCGGCGAGGAGCTGCCGATGCACGACCCGAAGCTGCAGCCGGAGTACTACACCACCTACAAGCTGGACCCGACGCCCGCGCGTCACACGCAGTACGAGGGCGCGGCGCGGCCGCAGTGGGGCTTCGCGAACGCGCCGCAGGACCGCACGCAGGCCACCGACCGCGGCCAGCACCACAAGGACCGCAGCGAGTACATGCACATCGTCAACTCCGCCGGCATGTGCATGTTCATCATGATGTGCGCGCCCAACAACCGGATCCCCGAGTGGATCAACACGGAGACCGGCTGGGACACCAGCATGGAGGAGCTGCGGCAGGTCGGCGAGCGCATCGCCAACCTGCGCATGGCCTTCGCGGTGCGCGAGGGCGACATCGTGACGAAGCGGCGGGTGCCGGGGCGGCTCTGGGGTTCGCCGCCGCTCGAGGCCGGGCCGCACAAGGACATCTCGCTGGACACGAAGACGCTGGAGCAGGAGTACCTGGCTGCGGCGGGCTGGGACCCGGAGACGGCGGCCCCCAGCAAGGCGAAGCTGGAGTCGCTGGGCCTGGGCGACGTCGCGGCGGCGATCAACGCCCGGTAGGCCGCACCGGCCGTCACTCCGCTAACCTATGGCGCGGGCACCATGCCCGCGCCATGCTCATTCGTTGGAGGCTCCAGATGTTGCGGACGATGGCGGCCCTGTTCGTGGCGCTCGCGGCGGGGGCCGCGGTTGCGTGTGGCGGCGATGGCGGCGGCATGGACGCGCAGGCGTACCTCGAGGCGCTCGACGGCCGGCTCAGCCAGGCGGACGATGAGTCCGAGGCGCTGTTCAGCGACCCGGAGTTCGTGCGCGTCGCCAGCGGCTCGGGCCCGCTGAGCGATGAGGACCGCGAGATCGCGCGCAACGCGCTCGAGAGCGTGTCGGCGACGTTCGACTCATTCCTGGCGGACGTGGAGGATTTCGACCCGCCGGAGGAGTTGCAGGAGGAGCACGACGAGCTCGTCGCCGCCTACCGAGAGCTGGACCAGCAGTTCTCGGACATCGTGCTCAGCCAGGTGGACGATGCGGAGACGATCGACGACATCAACCAGGCGTTCGACGAGCTGACGACGGCCGCCGGCGAGCGCACGTCTGCCGCCTGCCTGGCGATGCAGGCAGAGGCCGAAGTCAACGATGTGGATGTCGACCTGAACTGCTAGCAGGGTGCAAGGGCAAAGGGCTAAGGCAAGGTGCAAAATGCGAAGGGCAACGGGCCAAGGCAAAGGGCAAAAGGCAACGGGCGCATGAGGCGCGCGGTGATCTAGGTGGCGGAGAAGGACGCCGCGCGTGCGGCGCTTGCGCGCATCGAGGAGGCGCAGCAGGCGCTGCGCGAGACGCTGCGTGATGTCACGCCGGCGCGGCTCAACAAGCGGCCGCCGTCGGGCGAGTGGTCGCCGATGGAGCACGTGCGGCACCTCATCTTCGCCCAGCAGCACCACTGCGGACCCGCATCTCCCGAAGGGCTTCCGGTGGGCCAGCGCCGGTGTCCCGCCTCCCGACCGCACGGGCGAGCGCCGGCTGAGTCCCGTGGGAAGCGAGCCAGGCACGAATGCCGATGATGTGTTTGCCGCGTGCGGAAAGGTCGACGCAGTCGCCCGCCGGCTCTGCGACGACCCGGACGGCACGCTGGTGTCGCGGCTCGAGGGAAACCTGAAGCACTTCGCGATACACGCGATGGCGATCGAGCGACTCCTGCGAAGTGCGCGCGGCTAGAGCTCGTACCGCGTGCCGACGGTGTTCTGGATGTAGCGGTCCGGCAGCGCGTTCGCGAGGGCGAGCTGCGCGCGCCAGCCCGTGCAGTGCGCCGGCACCATGAACCGCGGGCCGATCTCGGCGAGCGCCGCCACCGTCGGCGGCATGACCGGCTCGAACAGCGGGCCGACGAGGTGGAATCCGCCGATGACGGCGTAGACGTCCTCGATGCCCGTGAGCTTCTTCGCGTAGCGCACGATGTTGACGACGCCGGCGTGCCCGCAGCCGGTCAGCACCACGAGCCCCTTGTCGCGGACGTGGGCGATCAGCGCCTGGTCGTCGAGGATGAGGGGGTCCGGCTGCCATGCGCCGTCGCGGCGCGCCTGGTGGATGGGGAAGCCGCGCTCGAACTCCGTCGTGCGGTCCACCTCCCCGGTGATGAGCAGCGAGCGCTCGAACAGGAACGACGGCTGCCGCTCCTCCACGATCTCGAAGCCCGCGCCGGTGAGCGCGGCGCGGCTGGTGCTCGGCAGCTCGACCGCGTCACGGCCGGGGATGGCGATGCGGCGCCGCGTCCAGAACTCCGGGTGGATGACCACGGGCAGGTTGGGGCGCCCGACGGCGCGGATGAAGCCGTCCATCCCGGTCGTGTGATCGAAGTGGCCGTGGCTGAGCACCACGACTTCGACGTCCTTCGCGTCGACGCCGAGGCGCCGCATGTTCTCGCTGACGCCGTCAGGCGTGGTGCCCGCGTCGAACAGGAGGTGGTGCTTCGCGTCGCCCTTGACGGCTGTCACCAGCGCGGAGAAGCCGTGCTCCGCCAGCAGCGCGTCGGCCACCTGCCCGGTCTCGAGCGTGGAGGCGTGCAGGAGAGGCGGACGCCCGGTGGAGGCGGACGCGAGGCCTCCGCCTCGCTTCGCCGGGCCGTCGTCCGGCGCCAGCGCGTCGGCGACGTTGTCCATGAGGACCGTGATGGAGAGGGCATCGACGGGATCGAGCGTGAACGTGGGCACCGGCTGCTCCGCATCAAGGGGATGCCGACAGTGTACGTCAGCCCTGCGGCTCGCCGCGGGCGCGCTCCTCCGCGCGCCGCTTGAAGCCCGTCACCTCTGACTCGAGGTTGGGGCGGAGCTGCCGGTGCACCAGCGGCGCCAGCAGGCGGCCGGCCCAGCCGCGCGTGTTGACGGCGAAGGTCACGCGCGAGCCGTCGCCCTCCGGCATGATGACGTGGCCGGACGAGACGACCACGCCGGCGCTCGGACGCATCTCCCACGTGAGCGATCGCGGCGCGTCGAACTCCGTCACCGTCCATTCGGTCTTGCGGCCGCCGGGCGACTCCGCATGCACGAGCGCGCCGAGGCCGAGGCTGGCGCCTCGCTCGACGTACATGCGGGTGATCGTGCCGGTCCACTCCGGCCAGCGTTCGACGTCGGTGAGGATGCTCCAGACGCCCGCTGGGGCCGCATCCACGTAGAAGGAGCGTACAAGTGCCATCTCACCGCTTGCTTTCCGTCCATCGTTCGTTTTTTGCTTGCATTCTGCGGCAGGACGGCGCCGGCCGTATCGGGGGAGCGGCGGACGCCGCCTCCGCCTTTAGTCTGGTGATGGCCGCGCCGCCGCGAACGCCCGGCGTGCCGCCTCCAGCGTGTGCTCGAAGTCCCGTTGCTGGTGCGCCAGCGAGACGAACATCGCCTCGAACTGGGCCGGCGGGAGGTAGACGCCAGCCTCGAGCATCGCGCGGAAGAAGCGGCCGTAGCGCTCGGTATCGGCGCGCTTCGCCGTCGCGTAGTCGCGGGGCGCTTCGGACGCGAAGAACACCGTGATCATCGACCCGAGCTGGACGACGGTCACGCCGTCGCACTCGGCTTCGCGCGCCGCCTCCCGCAGCCCCTCGGCGAGCGCGCGCCCGATCTCGTCCAGCACGCGGAAGACGCCCTCGGCCTGCAGCATGCGCAGCGTGACGATGCCCGCCGCCATGGCGACGGGGTTCCCGGACAGCGTGCCCGCCTGGTACACCGGGCCGACCGGCGCCACCATCTGCATCACGTCCGCCCGGCCGCCGTACGCGCCGACCGGCATCCCGCCGCCGATCACCTTCCCCAGGCACGTCATGTCCGGCACGACGCCGTAGTGCATCTGCGCGCCGCCGAGGCCCAGCCGGAAGCCGGTGATCACTTCGTCGAAGATGAGCAACGCGCCTGCACGCTCCGTGACCTCCCGCAGGAACTGCAGGTAGCCCGGCTCCGGTGGCACCAGCCCCATGTTCGCTGGCACCGGCTCGACGATCAGCGCCGCGATCGCGTCGCCGTGCTCCGCGAAGATGCGCTCGACGGCGGCGCGGTCGTTGAAGGGCGCGACGAGCGTCTCGGCGGTGAACGACACCGGCACGCCGGCGCTGTCGGGCAGCGAGAGCGTGGCGACGCCGGAGCCGGCCTTCGCGAGCAGGCCGTCCGCGTGGCCGTGGTAGCAGCCCTCGAACTTCACGACCCTGTCGCGCCCGGTGAAGGCGCGGGCGACGCGGATGGCGGACATCGTCGCCTCCGTGCCGCTGGAGACGAACCGCACCTGCTCGAGCGAGGGCACGGCGCCGCAGACGAGCTTCGCCAGCTCCAGCTCCAGCTCGGTCGTCGCGCCGAAGCTTGTGCCGCGCTCGGCCGCCTTCTGGATGATCTGCACCACGGCCGGATGCGCGTGGCCGAGGATCAGCGGACCCCACGATCCCACGTAGTCGACGTACTCGTTGCCATCGACGTCCCAGATGCGGCTGCCGCGCCCGTACGCGACGACGACAGGATCGCCGCCGACGGCCTGGAACGCGCGCACCGGCGAATCGACGCCGCCCGGCAGCAGCCGCTGCGCCTCCTCGTGGATCTGCCGCGAAC
>DATMAH010000163.1:0-3570 GCA_035583735.1 Dehalococcoidia bacterium | reverse complement strand
GGCAGCTTCCAGACCGACGCCAGGTTGAGCGCCTCGTGGAACTCTCCCTCGTTCACCGCGCCGTCGCCGATGAAGTTGACGGCGATGCGGTCGGTGCCCTTGTACTGCTCGGCCAGCGCCAGGCCGCAGGCCAGCGGCATGTGGCCGGCGACGATCGCGTAGCCGCCCATGAACGACTTCGCGACATCGAACAGGTGCATCGAGCCGCCGCGCCCGCCCGTCACGCCGGTCGCCTTGCCGAAGAGCTCCGCCATGATCGCGTTGGGGTCGATGCCGCGGGCGAGCGCGTGGCCGTGCTCGCGGTAATGCGTCACCAGGTAATCGTCCTCCCGCAGCGCCGCGATCGCGCCCGTCGCGACGGCTTCCTGGCCGATGTAGAGATGCAGGAACCCCTTGATCTTGCCGCGCGCGTACATCTCGGCGGCCTTCTCTTCGAAGCGCCGGATGTTCATCATCATCTGCAGCATGCCGATGGCGTCCGGCTCGCGCGTGGTGACGCCGTTGGTGGACTTGCTGCGGCTCCGTCGTGCCTGGGCCATGGTCATTCCGTCCAGAAGTGAATCGCTTCGCCATCGACCGCGAGCGCGGCCTCTTTGACCGCCTCGCTCAGCGTCGGGTGCGCCGCCACCGTCCAGCCCAGCTCGCGCGGCGTGGTCTCCAGCGTCATGCCGAGCGTCGCTTCGGCCAGCAGCTCAGTCGCCATCGGCCCCACCATGTGCACGCCCAGCACCTCTCGTGTATCGGCGTCGGCGACCACCTTCACCATGCCGTCGAGCGCGTTCATCGCCTTCGCCCGCCCGTTCGCCCGGAACGGGAACTTGCCGATCTGCACGTTCTTGCCGGCCTCGCGCGCCTGCGCCTCCGTCAGGCCGACGCTGGCGACCTCCGGCTGGCAGTACGTCGCGCGGGGCAGGTTCGCGTAGACCAGCGGCGGCGACTCCACCCCGGCCAGGCGCTCGGCGACCATCACGCCCATGGCGGAGGCGACGTGCGCCAGGTTCATGATGCCGGTGACGTCGCCGATCGCGTACACACCCTCGGCGCCAGTGCGGAGCTGTTCGTCGACCTTCACGTAGCCGCGCTCCACCTCCACGCCGATGCGGTCGAGGCCGAGCGCGGCGACGTTCGCCTCGAAGCCGATGGCGACGAGCACCTTCTCCGCCTCGAGCTGCTGCTCCTTGCCCTTCGCCGTCAGCGAGACGGTGGCGCGGCCGTCCCTCGCGCGCGTGCCGGCGACCTGCGCGCCGGTGATGAACTTGATGCCGCGCTTCTTCCACGCGCGCTCGAGCTGCATGCTGATCTCTTCGTCCTCGAGCGGCAGGAGGTGGTCGAGCGCCTCGACGACGGTGACGTCGACGCCGTAGGACGACCAGAACGTCGCGAACTCGACGCCGATGGGGCCGCCGCCGACGATGACGACGCTTTCCGGCTGCTGCCGCAGCTCCAGCGCGCCGCGGCTATTGATGATGGCCGCGCCGTCCGTCTCGAGGCCGGGCAGCGTGCGCGGGCGCGCCCCCGTAGCGATGACGACGTCCGCCGCATCGATGGTGTCGCCGGAGCCGTTGAGCCGGAGGCGCTTCGGCGCCTCGAACGTCGCCTCGTCGTTGTAGACGGTGACCTTGTTCTTGTTCAGCAGGAACTCGACGCCCTTCACCATCTGGTCGACGACCTGGCGGCTGCGGTCGATCGCCCGGCCCATGTCCAGCTTCAGGTTGTCGAACGAGAAGCCGTACGTCTCGCCCTCGCGGAGGAGATGCACCACTTCGGCGTTCCAGAGGAGCGTCTTGCTGGGGATGCAGCCCCAGTTCAGGCAGAGGCCGCCGACCCGCTCCTTCTCGACGAGCGCGACGCGCTTGCCGAGCTGCGCCGCGCGGATCGCCGCGACGTAGCCACCCGGGCCGCCGCCGATGATCGCGACGTCGTACTCAGCCACGGTCCACCTCGGTCAGCGGGATCGCGTCATCGACGGCGCGATGCGCCAGCGGCTGCGACTGCTTCTCGGCGTGATACGACGAACGCACCAGCGGCCCCGACTCGACGTGCGTGAACCCGAGCGACTCGCCGTACGCGCGCAGCCCGGCGAATTCGTCCGGGTGGTAGTAGCGCTCGACGGGCAGGTGCTGCTTCGTTGGGCGCAGGTACTGGCCGATGGTGACGATGTCGCAGCCGTGGGCGCGCAGGTCGCGCAGGGTCTGCTCCAGCTCGTCGCGCGTCTCACCCAGGCCGACCATGAAGCCGGACTTGGTGAGCATCTCCGGCGCCAGCTCTTTCGCGCGCCGGATCAGGTCCAGCGAGCGCTCGTACACGGCCTGTGGCCGGACGCGCCGGTAGAGCCGCGGCACCGTCTCGATGTTGTGATTGAGCACGAACGGCCGGGCGCCGACGACCTCGGCGAGCGCGTCCCAGTTGCCCTTGAAGTCGGGGAGCAGCACCTCGGTGCGAATCGCCGGATCGTGCGCGCGGATGGCGCGGATGCAGGCGGCGAAGATCTCGGCGCCGCCGCTCGGCACGTCGTCGCGGTTCACCGACGTAATCACGACGTACTCGAGGCCGAGCGAGCGCACGGCGTTGGCGAGCCGCAGCGGCTCCAGCGGGTCGATCGTGCCGGGCCTCCCCGTCGTCACGGCGCAGAAGCCACACGAGCGGGTGCAGACGTCGCCCAGGATCATGAACGTCGCGGTGCCGGCGTTCCAGCACTCGCCGATATTCGGGCAGCGCGCTTCTTCGCAGACCGTGTGCAGTCCCTGCTCGCGCATCAGCTGCTGCAGGCGCTGATAGCGGTCGCCGGCCGGGAACCGCACCTTCAGCCACTCCGGCTTGCGCTCGATGGGTCGCGTGTCAGCTACCACCGGCAGCTCCGATCAGTTCAGCGGGAGCGCGCGTGGCCGCCGGCGCGTCGACCTCCACGCCCAGTGTCTCCGCGAACGCCTGTGCCACCGCGACCTCCACGGCGGCGAGATCGAGCGGGACGCCCCGGCACTCCGCCATCGACGTTACGCGCACGCCCGGCAGTCCGCACGGGACGATGTGCTCGAAATACGAGAGGTCGGTGTTGACGTTCAGCGCGAAGCCGTGCGTCGTGATGCCGCGCGAGATCCGCACGCCGATCGCGGCGGCCTTCGCTCCGTCCACCCAGACGCCGCGGTTCAGGTCGGAGCGGCATCCGCTGATGCCAAACGCGCGCAGCGCCGCGATGAGTGCGTCTTCGATGAGGGAGACGTATGCGGCCGGGCCCAGGCCAAGCGCGCGCAGGTCCAGGATGGGGTAGCCGACAAGCTGTCCCGGCCCGTGGTACGTGACGTCGCCGCCGCGGTCCGTCCGCACGACCTTCGCACCGCGGGAGCGAAGAAGTCCTTCACTCGCCAGCACGTGCTGCTGCTTGCCTCGCACGCCCAGCGTGTAGGTATGGGGATGTTCGAGCAGGATCAGCGCGGGCGCGGCTCCCTCGCGCACCTCGTCGGCGATGCGCCGCTGCATCGCGAGAGCGTCGTCGTATGCTACGCGCCCGGGCCGGAGCAGGGTGAGGCGGGAACCCAATGCGCACTCTTTCGCAGATGCTCGCGTCGATCT
>DATMAH010000162.1:0-4251 GCA_035583735.1 Dehalococcoidia bacterium | reverse complement strand
ACGCCCGGACGCGATCGGTGACAGCCCGGCTGACCGTGACGCCCCAGCCGCGCGCATCGAAGTCGCCGGCGGAGCCGACGCGGTAGTGGCCCACATCCGCGGAGCCGTCGGCCGTCAGCCCGAACACCGTGGCAACCTGATCCTCGACGCGCTGCGAGAAGGCGCGGACGCCGATGACGACGTCGCCCGGCCACGTCCGCTCGGCGGAGACCTCGACGTGGTCGAGGCGCTCGGGACGGAACTCCCCGCGAGTGAGGTGCGAGAAGGTCCGTTCGGGCGGCAGCCACGGCCCGACCGCCGGCGGCAGGAACTCCTTGGCTCCGGGCGCCTCCTCCCGATGCGACACGCTGGCGCGCAGCGTGAGCGAATCGCGCGCGATCGGCCGCACGGCGATGCTGGCGCGAGGACTGATCAAGCCGCGGTCGGCCAGATAGTCGTAGCTTGCGTACTTCGCGCCGTAGCCGACGCGCACCCGCGGTCCGATCGCCCAGTTGTCGTAGGCATACATCGCGCCGACGTTGCGGCTGCCGCCGCGCATGGCCGTCAGCGCCTCGGCGTTGCCGCCCAGGTACCGCTGCGCACTGTAGGAGAGGCCCGCCTCGTACTCGTGGACCGCGCCCGGCCGGCGCGTGTAGGAGCCGGCGACGATCCAGGAGGAGAGATCGCCCTGCGTGACCGTACCGCGCACCGTCCAGTCGCCGTCGGCGCCTGGCGCGGCGAGCGCGACATAGGCAACGCCGCGCGGCAGCGCCGCGTCCATCGAGAACAGATCCTCCGGCGTGTCGAACGAGGTCGTGGTGAGCAGGTTGATCTGGCCCCTCAGCGGGATGCCCGCGAAGAGCGCTGTCGCCAGCCGGGCCGGCGCGCCGACGGCGCGCGTCACGCCTGTCAGCGGTTCGCGAAGGGGTCCGTCGTCGAGAGCGGCAAGCTGCGCCTCGGCCTCCTTGAGGACGCTGCGCCGGCCGTGGCGCATCCACCACGCGACTTCGTCGTGCCCGTGTCCGGCGTCCGCGTCGCGAGCGGCGCGGTCGTCTGTCCCGCGGCCCGTCGTGGGAGCGGCCGTTTCGGTGCCGCCGCCGACCGAAGCCGCAAGCACGTCGGGCGCGCCCGCGTCCGACCGCCGGACGAGCGCCAGCGAGGAAGTCACCCGTGCTCCCGGCGCGATCTGCAGGATGAGGCCGCGCGCCGGCGCGTACCCCTGCCGATGCGCCCGAACCAGATACGGCCCGGGCGGCAGGTGGCGGAAGGCGAAGCGCCCCCGCTCGTCGCTGACGGCAAACGCCGCCTTCGGTCCAAGCGCCGAGACGACCGCGCCGCCCACCGGCCGGCCCTGCTCGTCGCTGATGACGCCGTGGAGCTCCCCGCTCGTGGCCGCCGCAAGCGCGGTGACCGGCTGCTGTCGCCCGGTCTGCGCGAGCACAGGGGCCGCGACCGCGCACACCATCAGCCCGAGGACGCATCCGCGGGGGAGCAGGCGGGCCATGAGCTTCGTCGCGGGTCTCCGGCCTCCGGTATTCGGTCTGCGGCGCGATCCCGGAGGCAGCTGGACGTTCCTGTCAGACCGGCAGCACGGTGAAATTGACGTTCCGCGTCACCGACCTGCCCGACGGCTTGTCGGTCACCTTGATCTCGAGGCGGTAGTCGCCGGCCGGGAACGACGCCAGCGGCACGACCAGGCTGCCCGGCAGCTGATGACCGGCGGCGACGTTGAACTCGGGCGGCAGCGTCTCGGCATTGAGCTGCTGCGGCGCCGTCCTGTTGAAGTACTTCTCCGTGCCGTCGGCATTCACGTGGTGGAAGTTGTACTCCACCTGCACGTCCGGCTTGCCGCCGGCGGCGGGCGTGGCGCCGTAGATCCAGAAGATGACGCTCAGCTCGCCGTTCTTCGAGTACCTCCGCTGCTCGTTCGGCACGATCCGCATCGGCCCGAAGACGTACGGGTTCGCCTCCTGCTCCTGCGGCGAGAGCTGACCCTGGACCGGTTCGACGGCAGTGGCCAGGATGACGCTGCTCGTCGTGAACTCGTTCGTGTTGAAGTCCGGCACCGTGAACTGGCGCCGGAGCAGGCCGTAGCGCTGCGCCGAGGCCGCCTGGAAAGCGGCCTGCGCCGCCCGTTCATCGTTGCGGTTGCGCTGGTTGCCGGCGGGCTGCGCCGCCCGCTCCTTGAGCGCGATGTAGGCGACGTAGTCGCCGCCGGGCAGCTGGATGGCGCGCGTGAGGCGGCCGTTCTTGGGAATCTCGATGAAGTAGACGTTCTCCCACGCGAACATCGGCCGGGCGGGGGGCTTGTTCCCTTCCGGTTTGACCGTGACCGCTCCCTTGAACGCCTCGGACTGCTCCTTGTTCGCGATCCGGATGAAGAGCGATGCGGGCTGGCCGGCCAGCGCCGGATCGACCGTCAACGTGAACGGAATATAGGTGTCGCCGCCCTGGCCCTTGATGAACTCCGCCGATTCCCACTTGACTGCGAGCTGCCCTTCCACGCGGTCGCCCGAGGCCGGGGCGGGCGTGGAGCTGGCAGGCTTGGCCGCCGCGTCGCCCGGCGCAGGACCCGCGCCAGCCGGTACGAGCGGGGGCAGCGAGATGCCGAGGTCTGCCGCAAGCGCGGTGTCGACGAGCTGGAAGAGGACGTCGATGTCCGCCTGCTCCTGCGGCGATCGCCGCTGCTGTTGCTGCTGCCGAGTGTTGGTGTTCCGCTGCGCATGGACAGGCCACGCGGTCGCGACGAGCAGCACGGCCGTGCTGAGCGCCAGAACGCGACGAGTCTGCATGAGAGCCTTCCTTCCCTGCGTGCCGGGCGGGCACGCGCCCCGAACGCCAGGGGCCTCCAAGAATCCGAACCGACTGATCATAGGCCCAGGGCCGCCAAAGGTCAAAAGTGGTAGTACGATCCTCCAGACCTTGCGGGACCCATGGACCTCGACGACGTCCTCGTCATCCTCCTGGCCGGCGGCGCCGGCGAACGCCTCTACCCCCTCACGAAGGAACGCGCCAAGCCGGCGGTCTATTTCGGCGGGCCGTACCGGATCATCGATTTCACCCTGAGCAACTGCATCAACTCGGGGCTGCGCCGTATCTTCATCGCGACCCAGTACAAGTCGCTGTCGCTCAACCGCCACATCCGCATGGGATGGAATGTGGTATCCGAGGAGCTCGGCGAGTTCATCGAGATCCTCCCTCCGCAGAAGCGCGTCGGCGAGCACTGGTACCTGGGGACGGCGGACGCCGTCTACCAGAACCTGTATTCGATCACGCGCGAGGCGCCGAGCCACGTGATCGTGCTCTCCGGGGATCACGTCTACAAGATGGACTACTCGAAGATGCTCCGATTCCACCTCGAGAAGAACGCCGACGTCACGCTGGCGGCCATCGAGGTGCCGCTGGCCGCCGGCCGCCGCTTCGGCATCGTGTCGATCGACGAGTCGGAGCGGGTCGTCGACTTCCAGGAGAAGCCGGAGCATCCGACGTCTGTACCGGGCTCGCCGGACGTCGCGCTCGCGTCGATGGGCATCTACATCTTCAAGGCTGAGGTCCTGGTCGACGCGCTCGAGCGCGATGCCGCCAGCCCCGACAGCGAGCACGACTTCGGCAAGAACATCATCCCCTCGCTCATCCACACCGCTCCGGTCTACTCCTACCGGTTCTACGACGAGAACAAGAAGGCGGCGAAGTACTGGCGCGACATCGGCACGCTCGACGCCTACTTCGAAGCCAGCATGGACCTGTGCCAGGTCAACCCGGAGTTCAACATGTACGACCCGGAGTGGCCGCTGCGGACGTACCAGCCGCAGGCGCCCCCCGCCAAGTTTGTCTTCGCCGAGCCCCGGCGCTGCGGTCACGCGCTCGACTCCATCATCTCGAGCGGCTGCATCATCTCGGGCAGCCGCGTCGTCGGCAGCATCCTCTGCCCGAACGTGCGGGTCCACAGCTTCTGCGAGATCGACCAGTCGATCCTCATGCCGGGGGTGCGCGTCGGGCGTCACGCGCGGATCCGGAGAGCGATCATCGACCGCGACGTCTTGATCCCCCGCGGCGCCCTCATCGGCTACGACCTCGAGGAGGATCGCCGGCGGCACACGGTCACCGAGGGGGGCGTCGTGGTCGTCACCGCCGACGACGAGCCGCTCATCGGCCCGATCAGCGAGGAGGCGCTGCGCGCCGAGGCGGAGGCCGACCGCCGCGGCGCCGCGCAGGTGTGACGATGGAGATCACGCGAATCCACGCGCGCGAGATTCTCGACTCGCGCGGCAA
>DATMAH010000161.1:0-22853 GCA_035583735.1 Dehalococcoidia bacterium | reverse complement strand
CTGCCCGCCTCCACCGACGGCCTCGCCGAATACACCGCCGCGACCTTCGGCGGGCAGATGCAGGGCGACCTGCTCATGGCCGCCTGGGTGAACAGCGAGCTGCACCGCGTCAAGCTCTCGCCCGACGGCCGCTCCGTCGTCGAGCACACGACGCTCGCCACCGGCCTCCAGAACGCCCTCGATGTCGCCGTCGGCCCCGACGGCACCATTTACGTCGCCGAGTACGGCGCCAACCGCATCACCTACTTCAAGCCCGACGAGACGCCCGTCAGCGACATCAGCGTCACCGCCATCCAGCCCGCGGCCGGGCCCCTCACCGGCGGCCAGGCGGTGACGATCACCGGCGCCAACTTCACCACCACCGCCGAAACGACCGTCACCATCGGCGGCGCGCCCGCCACCAGCGTCATCGTCCACAACTCGACGACGCTCACCGCCGTCACCCCACCGAACACCGCCGGCGCGAAGGACGTCACGGTCACCAACTCCATCGGCTCCGACACGCTGGCCGGCGGCTACCAGTACGCCGCCGGCGGCGGCACGACCCCGCCGATCGCCGACGCCGGCCCCGACCAGTCGACCCCCATCGCGCACAACACGCACGCCCACGTCACGATCGACGGCCGCAACTCCGTCGACCCCGACGGCTTCATCGTCTCCTACGAGTGGCGCGAGAACGGCGTCCTGGTCTCGCAGAACGCCGTCGACTCGCTGCAACTCGAACTCGGCACCCACATCTTCGAGCTCAGGGTGACGGACAACGACGGATACACCGACACAGATGACGTGCGCGTCATCGTCACCCAGACGGCCGAGAACCCGGAGCCCTACTACTGCTTCGACGTCGACGGCAACGGCGCCGTCAACTCCGCCGACCTCGGTCTCGTCGCCTCCGTCTTCAACCGCCGCTTCGGCCAGCCCGGCTACACCCGCCTCCGCGACTGGGACGCCAACGGCACCATCAACTCCGCCGACCTCGGCGGCACCGCCGCGGACTTCACCAGCTCCTGCCCCCAGGTCGACCGCGAGGTCCGCGCCGCAACCGCCGGGATGGAGCAGTTCCAGAACATCCAGGCAGCGCGGAACTCCGGCTTCTTCCAGGGCACGCCGTACATCCCCGGCCAGGGCCTCCACATGATCAAGGGCCCGATCGACAGCCAGGACCTGATCTTCGAGGCTGCAGCGCCGGAGAGCCTCCTCTACAAGCCCGACGCGACACGCCCCGGCGGCTATCGCCTGGCCGGCGGCATGTGGGTGATCCCGTACAGCAAGACGACACTGCCGCCTGATGGCTTCTCCACGAACGACGACGCATGGCACTACCACGATGGCCTCTGCGTCTGGGGCTGGAACGGCAGCGGTTACACCGCCGTGGCAGAGAACACGACGGAGCAATGGTGCATGCAGCGTCCCGGCAACCCTATCTGGATGGCGAAGGCCGGCTGGCTGGTGCACCTGTGGAACTACATCCCGAACCCGAAGGGCCGCTTCGTCGAGGTGAACCCGAACGGCTAGAGCCGCAGGGTCCAGCATCCCGCGAGAGAGGGCGGCCACGGCCGCCCTCTGCGTCGCCCAAATGATTCAGTGGCGCCTGCACGCAGGGCCGCTAGTATGACGGCCACGGATGAGCATCGCGCCATGTCGCGGGTACGGAGGAGCGTTGTTGTGGCCACGAAGTTCCGGTTCGGGGTGCAGACGTCGCGCGGACGGACGCGCGAGGAGTGGACCGAGAAGGCACGCAAAATCGAGTCGCTCGGCTACTCGACGCTGTTCATGCCGGACCACTTCGAGGACCAGCTTGCGCCCATGCCGGCGCTGATGGCCGCGGCCGACGCGACGACGACGCTCCGCGTCGGCACGCTGGTGCTCGACAACGACTACCGCCACCCGCTCGTGCTGGCGAAGGAAGCGGCGACGCTCGACCTGCTGTCGCATGGGCGGCTGGAGCTCGGCATCGGCGCAGGGTGGATGAAGACCGACTACGACGCGTCCGGCATCCCGTTCGACCAGCCCGCGGTGCGCATCCGCCGCTTCAAGGAGGCACTCCGTATCATCAAGGGCCTGCTCGGCCCGGACCCGGTCGACTTCAAGGGCGAGTTCTACCGCGTCACCAACCACAACGGCCTGCCCAAGCCGGTGCAGAGCCCGCTGCCGATCCTCGTCGGCGGCGGCGGCAGGTGGGTGCTCTCGATCGCCGCGCGCGAGGCGCAGATCGTCGGCGTCAACTTCAGCCTCGAGCAGGGCGCCGTGAACCAAAAGACGCTACAGACCGGCTCCGGCGCCGCCACCGACGAGAAGATCGCCTGGATCAAGGAGGCGGCGGGCAGCCGCTTCGACGAGCTGGAGCTCAACGTTACCGTCTTCGTGACGGCGATCACGGACGACCGCATGAAGTTCGCCGAGCGGATGGCGCCCGCGTACGGCATGACGCCCCAAGAGGTGCTGGACAGCCCGCACTCGCTCGTCGGCAGCGTCGAGCAGATCGTCGACACGCTCCAGGAGCGGCGCGCGCGCTTCGGCTTCAGCTACGTCGTCTTCTCCGGCGACAACTACGAGCAGTGGGCGCCCATCGTCTCGAAGCTCGCCGGCACGTGATCGAAGGTCGCGGGCCGGTGGTGATTGCTGATTGGTCACGTGTGATTGTGACCTGTTATCCCGAGCCGCCATCCGAGGATATCTACGCCGAGCGCCGAAGCGAGTCGCATGCGGCAGCGTAACGAGGCGCGAAACGGCCCCCACCACCAACGACCAACGACCCGCGACTAGTCTCCGACGAGCGCATCCGCCGCCGCGTGCGGGTCGATCTCGCGGCGCGCCACCTGGTCGACCAGGTCGTCCAGCCGGCCGCCGGCGTGGCGGGCGACGAGCGCGTCGATCAGGCGCTGGCGGGCGAGCGTGAGGACCTGGTGACGGGCCTGCGCGCGACGGTGCTCCTCACGCACCGCCGACGTCGCGATGTGGTCGTGGTGACGCTGGATCGCGGCGGCGAGCTCGTCGATCCCCTCGTCGAGCGCGCCCGCTGTCTTCAGGATCGGCGTGTGCCACGCGCTGTCGTCCATCGCCGACGGCGACTGTTCCACGATCGACTGGAGCTGCCGCGCCAGCAGGTCGGCGTTCGGCAGGTCCCGCTTGTTGACGACGAGGATGTCGGCGATCTCCATGATCCCCGCCTTCATCGCCTGTACGTCGTCGCCGGTCCCAGGCGTGACGACGACGACCGTCGTGTCCGCCATCATCGCCACGTCCACCTCGTCCTGCCCCGCACCCACCGTCTCGACCAGCACGATGTCCTTGCCGAAGGCGTCGAGCGCGGTGACCACGCCCGCCGTCGACGGCGCCAGGCCGCCGAGCGCGCCGCGCGTCGCCATGCTGCGCAGGAAGATCTCCGGGTCGGCGGTCAGGTCCTGCATGCGGATGCGGTCGCCCAGGATGGCGCCCTGGCTGAACGGCGACGTCGGGTCGATCGCCACGATGCCGAGCGACTTCCCGGACGCGCGCAGGTGCCGCGCCAGCGCGCCCGACAGCGTGCTCTTGCCCGACCCGGCGGACCCCGTCAGGCCGACGGTGTGCGCTTTGCCCGAGCGCGGATACAGCAGTGCGAGCGCCCGGCGCCCCTCCGGCGCGTCGTTCTCGATCAGCGTGAGGATGCGCGACAGGGCGCGGCGATTGCCTTCGAGCAGGCGCCCGACGAGCTCTTCGACGGTGGGCGGCACGGGACTACGTCGCGCGCGCGGGGCGCTTCGCGGCCCAGTCGCGCACGAACTTGATGATGTCCTCGGTGGACGTGCCCGGCCCGAAGATCGCCCGGAACCCCATCCGCTTCAGCGGCTCGATGTCGGCGTCCGGGATGATGCCGCCGGCGAAGAGCAGGACCTCCTCCGGGTCGATGTCGCGCTGCTTGAGGGCGTCGATGACACGCGGGAACAGCTCCATGTGCGCGCCCGACAGGATGCTGAGGCCGATGACGTCGACATCCTCCTGGAGCGCCGCCTCAGCGATCATGTCCGGCGTCTGGCGGATACCCGTGTAGATCACCTCCATGCCGGCGTCACGCAGGGCGCGCGCAACCACCTTGGCGCCCCGGTCGTGGCCATCGAGTCCGGGCTTGGCGATGAGGACGCGGATGCGGTCGTCGGTCATGGCACGGGTGAGGATAGCGGAGGGCGGCGGTTATGGAAACGCGACGGCGCATCGCGTCAAATGCGGGGTTTCAGTCGAATCCCAGCAGCTCGCGTGCGTCCGCCACGTCGCGCTGGCGCACCTCGATGCGGCCGGCGGCACCCAGGCCGCCGTAGATGAGGGGGCTCGGCGGCGGCACGATCATCGCCGGGATGCTGTTGCGCTGGAGGATGTCGTGCCAGAGCTGCAGGTCCGGCTCGCTGCCGCTCTCAGCGAGGACGACGAGTTCCTCCGGACCGGGCTCGCTGCCGGTGTTCGAGAGCGCGCGCTTGATGCGGGAGAAGAGGTTCATGGTGAGACGGAATGGCGGAGGGGGAGGGATTCGAACCCTCGACCCCGGTTACCCAGGGTAAGCGCTTAGCAGGCGCCCGCACTAGGCCACTATGCGACCCCTCCGCGTGGAACCTCAGTTTACCAAGCCAACCGCGAGACCCGCGTTCGAGCGCTGGAGCGCCGCAGAGGCCGCGCGGTACGGTGCCCGCATCCAGTCGAGGCGAGGAGATACATGATGGCTGCCGTACCGGCCCGCATCACCGTCGTCACCATCGGCGCCCACGACATGGCGGCGATGCGTGCCTTCTACCGCAGGCTCGGCTGGCCGGAGGTGGCGACGAGCAGCGACCAGTTCGCCTCGTTCAACACGGGCGGGGCCATCCTGGCGCTCTTCCCGTTCGAAGAGCTGGCGAAGGACGGCGGCGTGCCGCCCGGCGGACCCCGGACGGACTTCCGCGGCGTGACGCTCGCCATCAACGTCCCCTCGCGCGAAGCGGTCGATGCGGTCATGGAGCAGGTCCGCTCGGCGGGCGCTCGCATCACCAGGGAGCCGGAGGACGCGGTGTGGGGCGGCCGTTCCGCCTACTTCGCCGACCCGGAGGGGAACCTCTGGGAGATCGCGTGGGCGCCCGGGACCTCGTTCGACGACGCCGGGCACTTCGTCTGGAGTCCCTGACGCGCTACAGAACTTCGACTCTCCGGCTGGTTGACAGGGACGTTGCGGCCGCCCTAATATTCAACCCTGAGGTTGAATATGGCGGCCCGTACGCAGGACGCAGCACTCGACGCAACGATTGAGGCCCTGGCGCACCCGGCGCGGCGAGCGATCCTGCGCCGCCTGGGTCACGGCGAGGCGCGCGTGACCGAGCTGGCTGAGCCGTTCGACATGTCCTTGAACGCCGTCTCCAAGCACATCCGCGTCCTGGAGCAAGCGCGCCTGGTGCGGCGCCGCCGCGACGGCCGCGAGCACTTCATCTCGGCCGACCCCCGGCCACTCGACGACGTCGCCCGCTGGATCGACGAGCAGCGGGCCGCCTGGACAGCGCGGCTCAACGCCATGGACGCCGCGCTGCGCGAGCGGAAGCAGCCGGAACGACTTACGCAGCCGGAGCAGAAAGGAGAGAGACGATGACGACGCCGCGCCCGGTACGGGTCACCGTGACCCACCGCTTCGAAGCGAATGCGGAGGATGTGTTCGACGCCTGGACGGATCCCGACATCGTGTCGAAGTGGATGCTCGCCGCGCCGGTCCAGGACGAGGACGTGGTGCGCATCTCCGTGGACGCGCGGGCCGGCGGGCGATTCTCGTTCGTCGTGCGGCGCGAGGGCCTGGAGCTGGACCACCAGGGTCAATACCTGGAGATCGACCGGCCCCGCCGACTCGTCTTCACCTGGGGCGTGAACGAGGATCCGGGCGAGACGAGCGTGGTGACGGTCGAGATCGCGCCGTCGCTGGACGGCGGCTGCGAACTGACCCTGACGCACGAGATGATCGACAAGTGGGCGGACTACGCCGAGCGCACGCGGCAGGGCTGGGGCCACATCATCGCTGCCATCGCCCAGACGATTGAGCGCGCTGGCGCCCGCTAACGACGGCGGTTGTAGAACTCGACCTGCCAGCGCCACTCGCTGCCGTCGGCGGCGTTCCACCAGCTCAGCAGCCTGCCGGCTTCGCCCCCGGGCAGCAGCACGGCGCGGCCTACGTCGTCATCGCGGGGCCAGCCGTCCTCACGGCGGATGCGGCCGCCCACCCGGACCAGGCGCGTCACCGGGACGTCGTCGCCCTCGCGCCGCAGGTCATCGCCGAAGGCGAGCCGGTTGCCCGCGTCATCGCGCACTTCGACGCGCAGGCGCCGCGGCGCCGCATGCACCAGCACCACGTCCGCCGGGTCGATGCGGGCGCGCGCGAACGGCAGACCATCGGCCCCGCCGCCCGGATACCAGAGGTCCCACGTCTCCATGCCAGCATCGTAGCGGCAGAGCCGCGCTCAGGCCCCGGCCCCAGCCCTCAGGTTCCACGTTCGTAGGTTCTTGGTCTCTTCCTCCGGTTCCTGGTCCTGCGGCCTCCGCCTCGCCGGGCGCACCGCAGCCCCGTAATGGGCGCCCCTGAAGCTGCGCACGAACGCCCCGCGAGGGGTGGCAGCACCTAAATCGAAGCGGGCGGATGCCGAGAACAGATATAGAAGGCCGGGCCTGCGCGCGGCCTTCTCGGCGCACGCCGGACGGGAGCGCCGCGGCACGGACGCCGGGCGCCCGCGCGCCCTCACCGGAGGATGCAAATGGTACAGGCCGCTGTCACCGAAAAGGGCGAGTGGTCGCGGCGCGTCGTCTCGACGGGCAGCACTGAGATCGACAAGAAGATGGGTGGCGGCATCCCGGAAGGGTCGCTGATCCTCATCGAGGGTTCGTCGAACGCGGGCAAGAGCGTGATCACGCAGCAGCTCACGCACGGCGCGCTGAACAGCGGCTTCCGCTGCGCGCTCTACACGACCGAGAACACGGCCCGCAGCCTCTTCCGCCAGATGGCCAGCCTCAGCCTGGATGTCACCGACTTCTACCTGCTCGGCGCCCTCAACGTGTACCCGGTGCCGGCGGCGATGTCACCGGAAGCCGCCACACAGGCGTTCGACAAGCTGCTCCGGCACATCGCGTCGCTGCTGGGCCGCTTCGACTGCGTCTTCATCGACTCGCTGACGTCCTTCGTCTCGCAGGTGCCGGAGGCGCAGACGCTGCAGTTCCTGACGGCCGTGAAGGAGTACGTCGACCAGAACATGACGATCTTCGTGACGCTGCACTCGCACGCCTTCGACGAGGCGATGTTCATGCGGATGCGCTCGCTGTGCGACGCCCACCTGCGCCTGCGGACGGAGGAGATGCGCGACACGCTGATGAAGGTGCTGGAAGTGGCCAAAGTGCGCGGCGCGGAGAAGACCACGGGCAACATCATCAACTTCGACGTGGAGCCGGGGCTGGGCATGCGCATCATCCCGGTCTCGAGCGCGAAGGCCTAAGGGAGAGCGATGCCGCAGCGTCTTCCCTTCGACGTCCCGGAGGCGATCGACGACCACGCGGGCGGCGTGGCGGCGGCGCAGTGCCCCATCCACAACATCCTGCCGGCGACGCTCCGCGACGAGGCGGAGACGGCGCCGCACCTCATGTCGTACCTGCACAAGGTGCCGATGGCCGAGTTCGGTCCGCCGGAGTACTACCCGGAGATCAACCGCAAGCTCGGCGACATGAAGGACCCCAACCTCATCTACAAGGTGGGGACGAACACCTACATCCACATCTTCCCGGACCACGCGGAGGCCCGGAACTTCTACATCGCCATCGAGCCGGGCGGCGACCACCTGCTCGACCTCATGGAGGAGATGGAGTTCCGCCTGCTCGACTTCGTGGAGATCCTGGCCGAGGCGCACACGCCCGACGAGAAGACGGAAGTGCTGCTGAAGGCGATCGACGACTCCTGCGAGATCGTCGACGACGCCACGGCGGCAGCGGTGGCGGCCGCCAACGCCGGGCGCGACACGCCACGGCTGCCGAAGCGGGGCGAACAGGGCTTCCTGCGCCTGCCCTTCGGCGGCGGGAACGCCGTCAAGGGCGGCAAGCTGAAGGTCTCCGCCGCCGACGCCGAGGCGCTGAAGTACATGGTGATCCGGGACAAGGTCGGCATGGGCCCGCTGGAGCCGCTGATCAGCGACGGCTGGATCGAGGACATCAGCTGCAGCGGCCTCGGCCCCGTCTACATCGAGCACAAGGTGTTCGGCGGCCTCAAGAGCAGCATCAACTTCGACACGCACGAGGAACTGGACGACTTCGTGCTGAAGCTCGCCGAGAAGATGAAGAAGCCGGTCACGTTCCGCAACCCCATCGTCGACGCGACGCTGCCGGACGGCTCCCGTATCAACATCGTCTACGGCGGCGACGTCTCCAAGAACGGCTCGAACTTCACCATCCGCAAGTTCATGGGCACGCCGCTGAGCATCGTCGACATCTGCAACTCGGGCATGTTGACCTGGCAGATGGCCGGTTACCTGTCGCTCATCGTCGAAGAGGGGATGAACTTCTTCGTCTCCGGTGAGACCGCATCCGGTAAGACGACGCTGATGAACGCGCTGATGACGTTCATCCGGCCCGACGCGAAGATCGTTAGCATCGAGGACACGCCGGAAGTGCAGGTGCCCCACCCCAACTGGACGCGCGAAGTGGTGCGCGGCGCCTCGAACCAGGGCGGCGGCGTCGATATGTTCAGCCTGCTCAAGGCCGCCCTCCGCCAGCGACCCAACCAGATCATCATCGGTGAGATCCGCGGCGAGGAGGGCAACATCGCCTTCCAGGCCATGATGACCGGCCACGCCGTCTGCGCCACCTTCCACGCCGCCACGGTCGAGAAGCTCATCCAGCGCGTCACCGGCGCGCCGATCAGCGTGCCCCGCACCTACGTCGACAACCTGAACGTCGTCGTCATCGCCAGCGCCGTGCGCCTGCCCAACGGCAAGATCGGCCGCCGCATCATCAGCATCAGCGAGATCATCGGCTACGACCCGGCGACCAACTCCTTCTCCTTCGTCGAGATCTTCCGCTGGGACCCCGTCAACGACGAGTTCGAGTTCGTCGGCCTGAACAACAGCTACCTGCTGGAGCAGCGCATCGCCCCCGCGCGCGGCCTCTCCGAGAAGAACCGCCGCCAGATCTACAAGGAGCTGGACCGACGCGGCGCCCTGCTCCAGAAGCTCGGCGAGTCCGGCGTGACGAACTTCTACGAGCTGTTCAAGCTGCTCTCGAAGGCCCAGAAACAGGGGCTGTTCTGAGCTATCAGCTATCAGCGGTCGTCCTCACCGTACCCACCCCCTTCAGGCCCCGTAGTGCGCCCTTCGGGCCCCGCAGCGCGGGCTTTCAGCCCGCGCGGTTAGGTTCGCGATTATGTCCACTCTGTCCTCCCCTAAGGGACTCCTCCGGCGCTGCCGATACTTCGGCGGACGGGACGGTGGCGTCCCGTGCGAGCGCAGGCGGTGAGGCATGGCCCTCGGCAAGAAGAAGCAGGACGAACCCGTCCTCGCCCCCGAGCCCGCCGGGCCGGCTGCGCCCGCTCCGGCCGGCGACCCGCTGAAGCCCCAGGCGGAAGCGGCAGACGATCCGCTCGCATCGGCGACCCCGCCGGACGACGCGGAGCCCGGGACCGCCACGCCGGCCGGCCACAACAGCGACGCGCTCCTGGCGATGTTCCAGTCCGACGACTCCAGGGCGAGCGACTACGAGACGCTCCTCGCGCTCACTCCCGAGGTGGACCTGGACGACCTGCTGGAGGATCTGCGCACGACGGCCGCTGCACTCGGCTGCAAGGCCGAGGAAGAAGACTACGCGGCGTAAGGCCGTCCCGGCGTCCGCCGGCGCCGTCCACCTGGATCGCGCCGCGGCGACGGCTCACTCCCGGATGCGCTCCCGGCTGCGCCCCCGCTGCCACCCGAACGCCAGCGTCGCCAGCGCGCCTGCCACCGCCGCGAAGATCAGCGCCCACAGCATGCGGGTCTCCCACTCGAACCACAGGAAGTTGACGTTCACCGACTGCAGGTTCTGCAGCACAAAGAGCACGAGCGCCGCCGCGGCGAGCGCGCCAACACCCCGGCGGACAAGTTGAGCTGGCGTCGGCCGTTCGCGATGACCGCCCCGGGTCGTCATCGCAACCGGCCCCCGATGGTACGGCCTATGTGCCGCCTGTCGCCGGCCGCCTGTCCGAAGAGCCGCGGGCCGTACGACCGCGCCCGCAGCGCCAGATCGTCGAACGCCGGCGCTGCCCGCAACTCGCGCGCGCTCCCGTCGATCTCGATCGTGCGACGTGGCCAGAGGACGCCGCGCACCAGCGCCGCCGGCACCAGCACCCGGTGACCAAGCGCCGCGCGCGTCTGCACTTCGAAGAAGCGCACGCTCCACGCATCATCGTCGATCAGCACGTCGCGGACGCGGCCCGCCCGTCCGTCCTGAGCGGCGACGGCGCATGCCCGAAGCGAGCGGACGCTCTGCAGGTGGCGATCCCGCTCGACCGGCTGGACGGTGAAGGCGGACGGCGGCGCGGGCGGGTGAAGGCGCGCAGGCGGCGCGGCTCGCGCTCCCCCGTACTCGTCAGCCACGAAGATCAGCCTGAGCTTCTCCATCAGTGAGCGCGTCTCCTCCGACGCCCGCCGGCGCAGGTCGCGCGCCGCCGCCTTCGCCTCCTCCCAGCGGAGCGGCGGGTCGTCCTGGGCGGCCACCGGCGGCTCCATCTCCGCCTCCGGGTATGCGCGCAGCTCGTCCCGCATGTGCAAGACTCGCAGCGCGCTGTCCGTGCAGAACGGCTTCTGGACGTCCGAGGGCGGAATGAGGACGGAACGGCGCGGCGGCATGCCCCGCGTGCGGACGACGACGTGGCGCGCCACCCACGTCCGGTCGTCCACGTAGAGGTCGTGGAGGTCCCCGAGCGGGCCATCCATGCCGATCACCGGATAGCGGAAGAGGGCACTCGCAGGACGCAGCATCGCCACCGACTCCTTCGCCCGGCCGCCCACCGCCGCGGGCGGACGCCCACTGATCGTCCGGGCTCGGCGCGTGAGGTCGCGCCGCAACGCTCAGGCTAGCGCCCGGCGGGCCGCAGGAGGGTCAACGACGCCGCCGCCGGGATAACAGAGGCGTCTATTCGGCTCGTGAGCGGCGGCACGATTCAGGCACGGGCGCGGCCCAGCGCCGACCGGATGCTGTCGAGCATGCCCGATGTGACGGCCTCGTTCGCGAACTTGAGCGCGTTCTTGATAGCACGCGCATCCGAGGCGCCGTGGGTGATGGTGACGACGCCGTTCACCCCGAGGAGTGGGGCGCCGCCGTACGTCCCGGGGTCGAGGCGGTCGCGCATCTTCAGCAGCTCCGGACGCAGCACCATGGCCGCGAGCTTGTAGCGCAGCTTCGACGTGAGGGAGGCACGCAGCTCGCGAAAGATGAACTCGGCGACGCCCTCCGACACCTTGACAGCGACGTTGCCGGTGAAGCCATCCGTGACGACGACGTCGACGTGGCCGCGGTGCACCTCGCCGCCCTCGACGTTGCCGACGAAGTTGAGGCCCGACTTCGAGAGCCGCTCGTAGACCTCCTGCACCAGTTCGCTGCCCTTCGTCGCTTCGCCGCCGATGTTGAGGAGGGCCACGCGCGGATTCGGGATCGCCAGCACCCGCTCGGCGTACACGGCGCCCATCTGGGCGAACTGCACCATCCACGCCGGCTTCACGTCGGCGTTCGCGCCGACATCGATGACGAGGATGCCCTTGTGCGTGAACGGGGCCAGCGCGCCGAGCGCCGGCCGCTCGATGCCCGGGATGCGCCCCAGCGTCACCAGCGCCGACGCCATGACGGCGCCCGTGTTGCCGGCCGAGACGAACGCCCCGGCGACGCCCCGCTTCACCATCCCCATGCCCACGTTGATCGACGAATCGCGCTTTGCCCGCACCGCCTGCGCGGGATGCTCGTCCATCGCAATCGCCTCGGACGCGTGGATGACGTCGATGCTGCTCGGCGCGCCTCCCTGGCGGACGATCTCCTCTTCGACGACCTGCTTGTCGCCGACGAGGACGACCTCGAGCGAAAGCTCCTTCCGGGCAAGAAGCGCACCGGCCACGATCTCGGCCGGTGCGTGGTCGCCCCCCATGGCGTCGAGTGCGATGATCAAGCCCCGGGTCCCTCCAACTCGGCCACGACGACCATGCTATCGCTGGCATCGTCGTAGGGCGAGAGGTCCGGGCCGCCGTAGACGTGGCGTAGCTTCAAACCCGCGCGCTCCAGGAGCAGCTCCAGCTCGTACCGCCCGGTGACGCGCAGCGCCACCTCGAGGATGCGGCGGCGCACCGACCCGTCCGGGCGGTGGCGGTCGAAGATGATCGTGTCCAGCGTGCGCTGCGTCGCCCGCGACGCCGTGCTGGCCCGCAGCTTGGTGACGAGGTCGCCCGTCTCCGGATCACGCCGCGTCCAGTCGTACTGCAGCGGCGCCGCTTCGTCGTCCCAGCTGACGGCGGTGAGCGACCGCAGCTCCATGACGAAGACGCCGCCGGGCGCAAGATGCCGGCGGACGCAGCGCAGCGCGGCAAGCTGGTCGGCCGTCGTGAGGAGCTGCTCGAACGAGAAGAACGCGCAGTAGACCAGGCTGAACGTCTGGCCCAGCTCGAAGTCACGCATGTCGGCTTCCACCGTGCGGACCCGCGCCGCCGTCTCGGAGTCGAGCCGCGCCTTCAGCCGCGCCAGCATGTGCGGCGACGCATCGGCGCAGACCACCTCGTGCCCGGCGCGCGCGAGGTGCAGCGCGACGCGCCCGCTGCCGGCCGCGATCTCGAGCGACGGGCCGTCGCCGCGCGCGGCGAACTGCTCGTACATCGCGACGTCGGCGTCGTAGCCGTCGTACACCAGGTCGTACAGCGCGGCCAGCTCGTCGTCGTCGTAGATCCCGGCGACGGACGCGATGTCGCTCACGGCGCGCTCTTCGACAGCACGTCGCGCTCGAACTCCTCCCGCATGGCGCGGCGCAGGTCGTCGTCCGCCAGGATGTCGATCGCCGTCATCGCCAGCGCCTTGGCGCCGTCGATCACCGCCTTCTGCCCGCTGTCCGACGCGGCGTACTCGGCGAACTGCCGCGAATGGCCGTTCACCTCCAGCGGCGCGATGGCGATCGCCGGGTGGATCGATGGCACGACCTTGCTGACGTTGCCCATGTCGGTGCTGCCCAGCGGGCGCGGCGTCTCGTCCGCCCGCACCTCGCGGCCGAGGGCGGCGAGGTTGCGGCGGTGCGCTTCTGCGAGGACGCGATTCGTGTTCATCGCGGCGTACTGGTTCTCGTTCCAGCGCAGCTCGAGCGTCGCGCCCGTCGCGGTCGCGCCCGCCTCGAAGCAGGCGGCGACCTTCAGCTTCAGCTCCTCCAGGTACTCGTCGTCCTCCGCGCGCACCAAGAAGCTCGCCGCGGAGTGCCCCGGCACGATGTTCGGCGCGGCGCCACCGTCGGTGATGACCCCGTGCACCCGCGCGGTGCGCCGGATGTGCTGCCGCAGCGAGTTGATGCTGTTGAAGGCGATGATCATCGCCTCGAGCGCGTTGATGCCGCGCTCCGGCTGCGCCGCGGCGTGCGCCTCCCGGCCGTGATACTCGACGGTGACCTCGGCGCAGGCGAGCGCCTTCGCGAAGACGGCGTCGCGGCCGCCCGGGTGCGTCATCATCGCGGCATCGAGGCCATCGAACGCTCCGTGGCGGACCATGATCGCCTTGCCACCATACACCTCCTCCGCCGGCGTGCCGATGACGTGGACGCTACCCGCCCCGATGTCGCCGAGCACGGAGAGCACGCCGATGCCGGCGCCGGCCGACGACGCGGCGATGATGTTGTGCCCGCAGCCGTGACCGATCTCCGGCAGCGCGTCGTATTCGGCGACGATGGCGACCGACGGCCTGCCGCTGCCCGCGACGGCGCGAAACGCCGTCGGCAGCTCGCAGATGCCGCGGGCGACCTCGAAGCCCTCGCGCGCCAGCAGCTCCGTCAGCCATTCCGACGCCCGGTGCTCGTTGAACGCCGTCTCCGGGTTCGCGTGGATGCGCATGCTCAGCGCGATCAAGTCGGCGGAGCGCGCGTCGATGGTGGCGCAGGCGCGGCGCTTCAGTTCGTCGCGGTCCATGTCATGAGTGTACGGCGCACGGTTGACAGTTCATAGAGACGCATCCCCGGCAGCCGCCAGTCCGTCGTCGGACAGCGCCAGCTGCGCGAACGCCGCCTCGACAACGGCGTCAAGCGGCGGCAGGCCGCGCGGGACGCCGTGCTCGTCGCGCTCGGCGGGGAGGACCGGACGATGCCGAACCGCGTTGGCCGGGGCCCAGCGCCGCGGGTCGGACGCGGTGAAGACGACGACGCTGGGCGTGCGCACGGCCGCCGCCAGGTGCGAGACGCCGGTATCGTTGCACACGACGAGCGCCGCGCCTTCGATCAGCGCGGCCAGCATGCCGAGGTCCGTCTGCCCGCTGAGGTCGAGCGACGGCGCGCAGACGCCGCAGCGCGCCGCTTCGACGATGCCGCGCTCACGAGCGCTGCCGGTATAGACGACGGCGATGCCATCTGACGCGAGGGCTGCGGCGACGGCGGCGAACCGGTCCGGCGGCCAGCGGCGCGCCGGGTCCCGCGAGCCGGGATGGATGACGGCATACCGCCGTCCCTCGAGCGCGGGAGCTCCGGGGACCATGCGCAGCGCCGCTCGGTCGGCGTCCGCGACGGGGAACTCGAGGCGGTCGTCGGTGGCGTCGGCGCCGAGCGCGCGCACCAGCGCGAGGTGCCGCCGCGGCTCGGGCACGTCGTCCGGGTACGGCACGGCGACGTCCGGCCGGGGCTGGGCGTCGGGCGAGGGGACGAAGCCTGCAGTGGTGCGCGCGCCGAGCTCGGCGACGAACGCGTTCGTGACGTCGCCCGCGCCGTGCATCTGGATCGCGAGATCGAGGCGCCGCGCGCGCATCTCGTCGAAGAAGGCCGCGAGCCGCGCGTCGTCCCGCTGCGGACCCTCCGGGACGCCGGGCCACCCGGGGAACTCGATGAACTCGTCGAGGAGGTGCGGATACCGCGCAGCGAACTCGCGCGCCCAGGGCAGCCCGATGAGGCTGATGTGGGCGTGCGGATAGTGACGGCGGAGGGCGCGGAGCGCCGGCGTCGCGCAGAGCAGGTCGCCCAGGTGCAGCGCCCGCAGCACGGCGATGCTCCGCACGGAGGATGGACCGGGGATAGAGGATGGCCGCGCCGTCATAGGGTCAGGGTAACGAGGACTGCCTCGCGCGCGCTTGTTGGCGCACCCGTCGGCCTAACAGGCGGATGGAGGATGGACCCGCGTGGCTAGGGCGTGGTCAGCGGAGCACAACGGTCACAAACGCGCGCCAGCCGTGCTCACCTACCTGATCACACCACGCACGACGCGCCACGCACCAGCCCGGAAATGGCGAACGCCGCATCGAAAGATGCGGCGTTCATGAAACCTGGCACTGGCCTATTTTCCACAGAGGGTTGCCCCCCCAGTATCGTCGGCGCTGAGACGTTTCACTGCCGTGTTCGGGATGGGAACGGGTGGGTCCGCCTCGCTCTGAGCACCAGGAAACTGGTTCTACTGAAGGTCCGGGGTCGGACGCTGGATCACTCCAACCTCAGACCTCGAACCTCCAGGCGACCACATTGGTAGCGGGGGGAGGATTCGAACCTCCGACCTCCGGGTTATGAGCCCGACGAGCTGCCACTGCTCTACCCCGCGACGCTTGGTGCACGTTGCGTTGAATAGAGGGAGTCCTGCTTGGGTGCTTCGTGTTGAATCGCGCCCGGAAGTAAATGTAGGTCAAGCCCTCGACCATTAGTACGGCTTAGCTAAACACGTTGCCGTGCGTACACCTGCCGCCTATCAAACGGGTGGTCTGCCCGTGGTCTTACCTGGTTAACCCAGTGGGAGATCTCATCTTGAGGTGGGCTTCGCACTTAGATGCCTTCAGCGCTTATCCCATCCAGACTTGGCTACCCGGCAGTGCTCCTGGCGGAACAACCGGCACACCAGAGGTCTGTCCACCCCGGTCCTCTCGTACTAGGGGCAGCTCCTCTCAAATCTCCTACGCCCACGCCGGATAGAGACCGAACTGTCTCACGACGTTCTGAACCCAGCTCGCGTACCGCTTTAACCGGCGAACAGCCGGACCCTTGGGACCTGCTACAGCCCCAGGATGCGACGAGCCGACATCGAGGTGCCAAACCTTGCCGTCGCTATGAACGCTTGGGCAAGATAAGCCTGTTATCCCCGGGGTAGCTTGTATCCGTTAAGCCACGGCCCTTCCACACGGAACCGTAGGATCACTTTGACCGACTTTCGTCCCTGCTCGGCTTGTAGGCCTCACAGTCAAGCGCCCTTATGCCAATGCACGCGACGGGCGATTTCCATCCGCCCTGAGGGCACCTTTGTACGCCTCCGTTACTCTTTAGGAGGCGACCGCCCCAGTCAAACTGCCCACCAGGCACTGTCCGTCTGCTTGATCAGACGTTAGAAGGTAAATCAGGAAAGAGTGGTATTTCAACGGCGGCTCCACCGAGCCCGAGAGCCCGGCTTCATAGCCTCCCACCTATCCTACGCATTCCAGACCCACCTCCAGTGCCAAGCTGCAGTAAAGCTCCACGGGGTCTTTTTGTCCTGGCGCGGGAAACCCGCATCTTCACGGGTACTTCAATTTCGCCGAGTCCCTCGTTGAGACAGCGCCCAGATCGTTACGCCATTCGTGCGGGTCGGAACTTACCCGACAAGGAATTTCGCTACCTTAGGACCGTTATAGTTACGGCCGCCGTTCACTGGGGCTTCGGTTCGGGCCGTGAAGCCCTCCCCTTAACCTTCCAGCACTGGGCAGGCGTCAGCCCCTATACATCCCGTTACCGGTTAGCAGAGACCTGTGTTTTTGTTAAACAGTCGCCTGGGCCGGCTCACTGCGACCACCGTCCGCTCCCGGGGCAAGCCCGTTCACGGCCAGTGGTGCTCCTTCTCCCGAAGTTACGGAGCCAACTTGCCTAGTTCCTTAACGAGGGTTCTCTCGATCACCTCAGGGTACTTACCCCCACCTACCAGTGTCGGTTTGCGGTACGGGCACGCATGTCGCTCCCAGCGACGCTTTTCTCGCCGGCATAGACTCAGTGGAATCGCTTTGACCGAAGTCGCTGCTTCCCCCGAAGCCTCCGCTTAACCCGGCGGCGGATTTTCCTGCCGCCGGACGCCTACGCTTCAGGGACGGACCATGTCCAATGGGCCCGCTCCACCTATCTTCCCGGGTCACGCCTCTGATCACAGCTTCATGCGTGGTGCAGGAATACTAACCTGCTGTCCATCGCCTACGACGTTCGTCCTCGGCTTAGGCCCGACTAACCCTACGCGGATAAACCTTCCGTAGGAAACCTTAGGTTTACGGTGTCGCGAATTCTCATCGCGAATGCGCTACTCATGCCTACATTCTCACTTCCGTCCGCTCCAGCGTGGGTCACCCCTCCACCTTCACAGCAGGACGGAACGCTCCTCTACCACTTGCCTTGCGGCAAGTCCACAGCTTCGGCGCCTGGCTTGAGCCCCGATGAATTGTCGGCGCAGAGTCACTCGACCAGTGAGCTATTACGCACTCTTTAAATGGTGGCTGCTTCTAAGCCAACATCCTGGTTGTTTCTGCAACTCAACATCCTTTGACACTTAGCCAGAACTGAGGGGCCTTAGCTGGTGGTCTGGGTTGTTTCCCTCTCGACCGCGAAACTTAGCTCCCGCGGACTCACTCCCGGAATTCTTCCACCGGCATTCGCAGTTTGGTTGGGTTTGGTAGGCGATTAACCCCCTAGCCCATCCAGAGCTCTACCTCCGATGGATATGGTCCGAGGCTGCACCTAAATGCATTTCGAGGAGAACCAGCTATCTCCGGGTTCGATTGGCATTTCACCGCTATCCACAGCTCATCCAATAGCTTTGCAACGCTAGAAGGTTCGGGCCTCCACGAGACATCACTCTCGCTTCACCCTGGCCATGGATAGATCACCCGGTTTCGGGTCTACTCCCAGCGACTCGACGCCCTGTTCAGACTCGCTTTCGCTCCGGCTCCGTGAGTCTCCTCACTTAACCTTGCCACTGAGAGTAACTCGTAGGCTCATTCTTCAATAGGCACGCCGTCACCCGATTGCTCGGGCTCCGACTGCTTGTAGGCACGCGGTTTCAGGGACTCTTTCATTCCCCTCCCGGGGTGCTTTTCACCTTTCCCTCACGGTACTGGTTCACTATCGGTCATCACGGGTATTTAGCCTTCGACGGTGGTCCGCCGGGATTCCCACGCAATTCCACGTGTTGCGTGGTACTCACGAACTCCCGCGGGAGGCACGCATCGTTTCACGTACGGGACTGTCACCCTCTGTGGTGGCCCGTTCCAGGGTCCTTCTGTTACGACCGTGCTTTGTAACTCCCTGCGTGCGCGGCAGCACACGCTGCGGGCTCGTACAACCCCGCCGATGCATAGGCCTGCCGGCCACTCAGTCATCGGCGGTTTGGGCTCTTCCGCGTTCGCTCGCCGCTACTGACGGAATGATTTCTGTTCCTCCAGGTACTTAGATGGTTCAGTTCCCTGGGTGCCCTTCACCGGGCCTATGTGTTCAGCCCGGGATACCTGGACATGACTCCAGGTGAGTTGCCTCATTCGGGGATCCCCGGTTACGCCTGTTAGACGGCTATCCGAGGCTTATCGCAGTCTTACCACGCCCTTCTTCGGCCCGTGATACCAAGGCATTCACCGCGCGCCCTTAGTAGCTTGACCTACATTCGCTTCCTGGCGCGATACATTGAAGTACCTTCGCAGTTTTCCCTCTATTCAGTTGGTAACGTGCGCCGCCGGCCGAGCCTCCCCGCCCTGCGGCGGGTCTCACTCCGGCGTCCGGCCCGACAGCCGGCCCCTCGTGGCCATCGCGGACGATCGCCGCGAGGGGTCGAATGTCGTTCTGGGCCTTGTGTCCGCGCGCCCAACAAAATCGGCCTGATGTCTCAGGCCGACGTGGTCTGTCATCAGTGATGTGTTGGCTATTGAGTTGCGCGGACGGTGTACGTCATCAGCAGTTCTTCGTGTGTCTCCGGCCGCTCCTGGCGGCGTTGTGTCTATGGTATCTCCGGCGGGCTGTGGCTGCAAGGAGAGTGGGTGGTGGAGCCGAGTAGGCTCGAACTCCTGACCCCCTCCTTGCAAAGGAGGTGCTCTCCCAACTGAGCTACGGCCCCGTGATTGCGGGTGGTGGGGCATTCTGGACTCGAACCAGAGACCTCAGTCTTATCAGGACTGCGCTCTAACCAGCTGAGCTAATGCCCCGCCGTGACGGGCGGCGCCGGGCCTGGGGGCCTGGTGCACCTTAACCCCTGGATAGTGGCAAGAAGGGCGAGTGTGGTGGTGTGCGCCGGTATGGCCCGGCGCGGCCTAACGGTAGGAGCTCGGGGGATGACCCCGAGAAGCGTACCGATTGACCTTGGAAGCGCCGCCTGCCTGCCACGTCTGAGGTGGCGCGGCGGGCGGTGGATGCTCCCTAGAAAGGAGGTGATCCAGCCGCAGCTTCCGCTACGGCTACCTTGTTACGACTTCGCTCCAGTTACCCCCCCCACCCTAGGCGCCTGCCTCCTTGCGGTTAGCTGGGCGACTTCAGGTGTTGGCGGCTTCCATAGCGTGACGGGCGGTGTGTACAAGGCCCGGGAACGTATTCACCGCAGTGTGCTGACCTGCGGTTACTAGCAACTCCGCCTTCATGCAGGCGGGTTTCAGCCTGCAATCTGAACTGGGGCCGGCTTTGTGGGATTAGCTCCAGATCGCTCTTTCGCAGCCCTCTGTACCGGCCATTGTAGCGTGTGTGTAGCCCAGGACATAAGGGACGTGCTGACTTGACGTCATCCCCGCCTTCCTCTGAGTTTGTCTCAGCAGTCTCGCCAGAAAAGTACAACTGGCAACAGGGGTTGCGCTCGTTGCGGGACTTAACCCAACACCTCACGGCACGAGCTGACGACAGCCATGCATCACCTCCACTGGCTCCCCGAAGGGTCCCTCACCTTTCGGATCAGTACTACCAGCAGTTCAAGCCCTGGTAAGGTTCTTCGCGTTGCGTCGAATTAAACCACACGCTCCGCTGCTTGTGCGGGCCCCCGTCAATTCCTTTGAGTTTTAGCCTTGCGGCCGTACTCCCCAGGCGGGGCACTTATCGCGTTAGCTTCGGCACGAAGGGGGTCAATACCCCTCACACCTAGTGCCCATCGTTTACAGCGTGGACTACCCGGGTATCTAATCCGGTTTGCTCCCCACGCTTTCGCGCCTCAGCGTCAGGTGGAGCCCAGTAAGCCGCCTTCGCCACTGGTGTTCCGCTCGATATCTACGCATTTCACCACTACACCGAGCATTCCGCTTACCTCTGCTCTCCTCAAGTCCGCCAGTATCCGAAGACCCCTCCCAGTTGAGCCGGGAGATTTCACCTCGGACTTAACGGACCGCCTGCGCGCGCTTTACGCCCAATAAATCCGGACAACGCTTGCCACCTACGTATTACCGCGGCTGCTGGCACGTAGTTAGCCGTGGCTTATTCGCCGGGTACCGTCATGATCTTCCCCGGCAAAAGGGGTTTACGACCCGAAGGCCTTCTTCCCCCACGCGGCGTTGCTGCGTCAGGCTTTCGCCCATTGCGCAAAATTCCCTGCTGCTGCCTCCCGTAGGAGTCTGGACCGTGTCTCAGTTCCAGTGTGGCTGACCATCCTCTCAGACCAGCTACCGATCATCGCCTTGGTGGGCCGTTACCCCACCAACTAGCTAATCGGCCGCACGCCCCTCCGGAAGCGCCTTTCGGCTTTAGTCCGCTGCTTCTAAGCAGTGACCACATGCGGTATTAGCCAACCTTTCGGCTGGTTATTCCCCACTTCCGGACAGGTCACGTACGTGTTACTCACCCGTCCGCCACTAGGTTTCGGGCCGAAGCCCTAGCCTCGTACGACTTGCATGCATAAGGCACGCCGCCAGCGTTTATCCTGAGCCAGGATCAAACTCTCCGACAATTCCATCCACCGAAGTGGATCGAGTTCGACGAGTTGTCCGCACTCGCTGACTTCTTACCACTATCCAATTGTTAAGGTGCCCACCGCCGCTTTCGCGACGGCCCGAGAGTTTAGCGACGGTACCGCCGCAGTGTCAAACGCACACGACGCCGACCAACCAGCCGCCTGTCTCTCTATGTCGACGTTGTGAAAGCCATCCGCCCGTCTGGCGGACTCGCGTCCCGGACCTGCTGTCCGCATTTGCGGAGGTACGGGCTCGGGCGCCTCGCAGGACGCCCGTCCGGTTCGAAGAAACGACCCGCCTGGGCGGGCCACCGGACGCTGGGCCACACAGGACCCGTTCTCAACTCGTCGTGGCTATTGTACCGGCCCTGACCGCAGGGGATCAAGCATCGGCGCCAGCCGAACCGTTCCGCGCGCCTCCCGGGCAGCAAACGACCCGTCGCTGACGGGCCATGCATCCGGTCTGGGCGATCGCGGTACCTCGGGTTCGCATGACAGGATACACCTGCCTCCACACGCCACGCCAAAGGAAGGAAACGATGCCGACAAGAATCTCGATCTTGACACGCTGGCTGGGGGGGTAGTATCTTCGCCGATAGGTAGATAGATAGGAGGACAGGTGCTGCGCTTGATACTTCCTGTAGCAGTGATGGTTGCGGCCCTCCAACTCGGTACCGACGGGGCGGATGCCCACGCCCCACTCGGCTGCACCTCAACCTCGAACGCATGGTGCACTGCGACGCCGCACAGCCACAGCACGAGAGTGCAACTCACTAACTCGCTACGCAATTACCAAAACATGGTTACCGACTATCACAATGCGCGGGGCCACCTCAATCTAGAAACGCAGTGCTGCACCGTAGGGAGTCCCCCATACGTCGATATTGTCCCGGGGGATCCTCTCGAAGCCGAAGTGTGGATAGTAGAGGCTGGCACGTTTGACGAGAACCTACTTAACCTCTCGTACGGCTTCCCGGCGTGTTCAAGCTCGACAGCCTGGGGAAAGGTGTATGCGGTTCAGCTGTGGGGCTCGCCCGGGCATTACCACACGATCAAGCAGAAAATCTGCATCTGGCCATCTCGGTTCTCCCGCACACAAACCAACCCACAGGGCTACCGCTACCAGTACCTCACCCTACAGCATGAGCTCGCGCATGTGCTCCATCTGGCACATCCGACGGACAGTCACGGAGCACTCATGAAGGACGGACTATCGATGCAGGAGCTGAATACGTACGAGCGTGACGGCATCCGCAACCACTACTAGTCCGGGTATTCAGGGGGAGAACCGATGATACGCACCCGATTCGTCAGCATCGTTATCTTGCTCTCGTTGGCTGGTACGGTGACGAGCGCCGCTGCGCAGGACGCCGAAGAAGAACCGTCGTTACCCACTGCATCACCCACCGCGGCGGCGACCGACCCAACGCCGGGCGGGTCGATCACCGGGGCCGTGCGCTTCACCGATGGGCGTCCATCACCGCGACGCACGGTGCAGATCGAGTCAGCCGACGGTACGTATCGGAACTCAGCGACCACTGACGCAGACGGTGTGTACGTGTTCAAGGGGCTGGCGGACGGCAGGTACTACGTCGGCGGGTTTCACCCTAGCCGCATCCCACCAGAAGCCGTCGCTTCGGGCGAGATCGTCGCCAACCCAAACACGACGCAGGAGAGCGTTCAGGCTCTCGGAGCCACACCGCTGGTGCGGATAGTTGACATCGTGGATGGCGCCACCATCACCGGTATCGACTTTACGATCACAGATATCGGCCCGGAGATCGTGGAAGGCCCGGAGGTGGACGGCCG
>DATMAH010000160.1:0-2398 GCA_035583735.1 Dehalococcoidia bacterium | reverse complement strand
CTCCGCAACGACGGCCAGACGCCCGTCGCCGCCTTCGAGGACATGGACGTCGTCGTGCAGTATTTCGACGAGACGGCGACCCGTTACGACAAGTGGATCCCGTACACGTCCGGCGCCCTCGGCTCCGACACCTGGACCACCGGCGCCTTCATCAACGACGCCTTCGAGCCCGGCATCCTCAACGCCGGCGAGAGCATGGACATCGTCATCCGGCTCAACCCGGTCGTGGGCGCCGGCACCACCAACCTGGCCATCATCGGCACCGAGAAGGGCGTCACGACCCAGACGTACTTCTCGGGCCCATAGGAGGCGCGATGGCACTGCTCACGCGCTTCATGCCGGGCACGAAGACGCCGGCGCGCAGCGAGGCCGTCGAGGACGCCGCCAACTGGCAGCGCCCCACGTCGCTCTTCCGCCCGGCGCCGACCGAATACGACCTCGTCGCCCAGCTCACCTACATGTCCGCGCTCGCCACGGCGAACGTCGGGCGCGAGGAGCTGTTCGAGAAGACGGCGGAGCTGGGATACACCACCTCCGGCTACTTTCACCGGGTCCACCTCGTCGCCCAGCGTCTCAACTACGACTACGCCCGCGCATGCCAGCTCGTCGCCGACGCGACGGAGAGCGAGGTCGTGCGCAGCCTGCTGCTGCGCTTCGCCGCGTCCCTCTCCTCCGGCGAGCCCGAGGCCGTCTTCCTCGCCCGCGAGACCGAGATCCAGCTCGAGCAGTACTCCCAGAAGTACGAGCGCGACCTCGAATCGCTGCGCAAGTGGACCGATGCCTTCGTCGCCCTCATGGTCTCCGTCACGCTCGTCGTCGTCGTCTCGCTCGTCTCGATGATGATCTACAGCATCGGCACCCTTTTCATCCTCGGCCTCGCCACCGTGATGATCGGCGTCGCCGCGCTGGGCGACTGGATCATCTACCGCACCGCGCCCATCGAGCCCAAGACGCACAAGCGGCCCGAGAAGTCCAAGACGCAGGAGCAAATGTTCTCGGCCGCCAAGGTCCTGCTGCCGGCCGCGGGCCTGCTCGGCGCCGTCGTCGCGCTCGTCTTCAACATCGGCGCCGGGCTCGTCGCCGCCGGCGTCGCCGTCGCGCCCGTCGGCGTCCTCGCCTGGATGGACGATATGGCCGTCGACCGCCACGACCGCGACATCTCGACGTTCCTGCGCTCGCTCGGCTCCGTCGTCGCCGCCATCGGCACGACGGTCACCGAGGGCATGGAGCGCATCAACCAGCGCTCGCTCGGCTCGCTCGAGCAGGGCGTCCGCCGCCTGCATGTGCGCCTGCGCTCCGGCATCCGCCCGGACCTCTGCTGGGACCGCTTCGTCGGCGAGACGGGCAGCGAGCTGGTCGACCGCTCTGTCAGCACCTTCTGGGACACCGTCAAGGTCGGCGGTGACCCCGACCAGATCGGCTACCTGTCGTCGCTGTTCGCGCTCAAGATCTCGCTGCTGCGCGAGAACCGGAAGCTCGTCTCGCAGACCTTCATGTACCTCATGGTGCCGCTGCATGCCGTCCTCATCGCCATCCTCCTCTTCGTCACCGAAGTGATGGTCGTCTTCGCCGTGCAGCTCAACAACATCCAGACCCAGGCCATCTCCACGACGGACCCGACCACCACCGGCGGCATCGACGTCACCAACGTCCTCGCCTTCGCCGCGCCCGATATCGGCTTCATCCGCGGCTTCGCGCTCGTCGTCGTCCTCGTGCTCACCGTCGTCAACACGTGGTCGCCGTTCGCCACGGCCGGCGGCCATCACCACAAGGTCTGGGTCTTCGCCGCCGTCATGATGGTGATCTCCGGCCTCGGCCTGCTCTTCGTGCCGCACCTCGTGGGCGGACTCTTCGACAGCGTCGCCGGCGACCTCAGCGACAACTCGCTCGCCGGCCCCGTAGAGGGATAGGAGGAACGACATGGGACACTGGCTGCAAAAGCGGCGCGTGCGCCCGGACCGCGGCATCCCCCGCGAAGAGCTCGAGGCGCTGTTCCCGGCGTCCGCGAAGGCGCCGGAGACGCAGCGCTTCGAGCCGCAGGACGAAGACGACGAGCAGGACATCGAGTTCCTGCACCGCATCGCATCGCAGGTCGCCCTCGAAGAGCAGCGCGCGCGCGCCGAACGGCTCGCAGCGGAGGCGGGCGGGCGCCCGAAGCCGCGCCCGCTGCCGTCCCCACCGCGCGTCGTCCGCGACGACGAAGAGGTGCTGCAGGTCTTCCGCGAGTCGATGGTCGAGCCCGACAGGCGCTCCGAGCTGAGCAAGCGCGTCGCGCCGGTCGAGATCGGCGAGCTGCTCGACGACCTGGCGACGACGGCCGCCGCGCTGCGCCGGAGAAAGGCCGCCTGACGATGCCGCCGCTCACCCGTCGCGCGCTGTTCGCCGCCATGGTCATCTG
>DATMAH010000159.1:0-7271 GCA_035583735.1 Dehalococcoidia bacterium | reverse complement strand
GGCGGGGACGGAGATGAGTTCGGCCAGCCCGCCGTCGCGGCCCTGGCCGAGGAGGCGGTACTGCTCACACAGGTTGTCATCGCCGCCGAGGCAGCGCTCGCAGATGCCGCAGCTCACGCCGGGATGCAGCATCACCTCGGCGCCGGGGCTGACGGAGCGCACGCCGGGCCCGACGGCCTCCACGACGCCGGCGACGTCGGCGCCGAGGATGCGAGGCGCGTCGTAGCGGACGGACGGCGGCGCCTTCGCCGCCCACGCCTCGAGGTGGTTCAGGGCGACGGCACGCACACGGACCAGCACCTCGCCCGGGCCGGCGACCGGATCGGGCGCGTCCTCGTAGACGTAGTTGTCGGCGCTGCCCGGCTGGTGGATGCGGACGGCCTTCACACATGTCCTCCGTTTTCACGCGTACGAGCGCGCGCCATCGTCGCCGTCCGTCCGCGACCCGGGCGCGCCCCTACAGCCGTGCACCGCCGCCTTGAGGTCGCGGCCGCGCCTGCCACGCCGTCCGCTGCGCGTTTCACTGGCCGATACAATGCCGCAGATCCCGCTTGCGCTCAAACGAGGCGACGATGGCCCGGGCCCCCTTCAAGAACGCGCCGCTGCTCACACCCCAGGAGCTGCAGTCCCGGCTCGGCGAGCTTGACAAGGCGATCGAGGAGTTCAACGACGGCTACTGGTTCGAGTCGCATGAGACGCTGGAAGACCTGTGGATGGTGACGCCGCTGCCGGAGCGGACGTTCATGCAGGGGATCATCCAGGCGGCGGCGGCCTTCGTGCATCTGGCGCGCCGCGAGTATCCGGGAACCCTGAAGCTGCTGGATCTGTCGATCGAGAAGCTGCGCGTCTTCGTGCCGGAGCAGTTCGGCGTCGACGTGGCGCGGCTCGCCGGCGACCTGCAGGCGGCACGGGACGAGTTGGCCGCGCTGGGCGAGAAGCGCTTCCTGGAGTGGGACTACGGGCGGGCGCCGAAGATCCATCGCGTGGCCGGGGGAGGGCGCCGTGGCCGTCGCCGCTGATCGTGGCGCGGCGATGGCGGCGAACGTCTCGGCGGTGCAGGCGCGCATCGCCGCCGCCGCGGAGCGCGCCGGGCGCGAACCAGGCGACATAACGCTGATCGCCGTCACGAAGACGCACGACGCGCGGACGGTGGCGCTGGCGCACGAGGCCGGCGTGCGGCACTTCGGCGAGAATCGCGTGCAGGAGGCGCGGCCGAAGATCTCGTTGCTGCGCGAACAGGGCGCCGAGGCCACGTGGCACCTCATCGGCGCCCTGCAGACGAACAAGGTGAACGCGGCGCTCGCATGCTTCGATATACTCCACGCCGTTGACTCCGAGCGCCTCGCAAGGGCGATCTCGCAGCGCGCGACGCGACTGGTGCCGGTGCTGATCGAGGTGAACGTCGCGGGCGAGGAGACGAAGCACGGCGTCAGCCCGGCCGATGCCGGTGCGCTGGCGGAGGCCGTAGGGGGTCTCCCGAACATCGACCTGCGCGGCCTGATGACGGTTGCGCCGCGGGTCGATGATCCGGAGGACGTCCGCCCCGTGTTCCGGCGGTTGCGCGAACTGCGCGACGCGCTCGGCCTGCGCGAACTGTCGATGGGGATGACGGACGACTTCGAGGTCGCGATAGAGGAGGGGTCGACGATGGTGCGCGTCGGCCGGGCGATCTTCGGGGCGCGCAAGGAGGCGACGTGAAGCTGGCCCTCATCGGTGGCGGATTCATGGGCGAGGCGGTGCTGCGGGCCGGCATCGCGGCCGGCGTGCTGCGCGCTGAGGACGTCACGGTCGCCGAGGTGGACCCGGCGCGGGCCGAGACGGTGGCCAGGGCGCACGGCGTCGCGACGACGCGCGAGGCGCGGGTGGCCGCGGACGGCGCCGACGTGGTGCTGTTCGCCGTCAAGCCGCAGGAGTTCGGGGCGGTCGCCGCGAGCCTGGCCGGCGGCATCGGCGCAGGCGCGACCGTCGGCTCGATCATGGCCGGCGTGCGCATCGACACGCTGGCGTCCGCGCTCAGGCACGAGCGCGTCGTCCGCGTGATGCCGAACACGCCGGCCGCCATCGGCGAAGGCGTGAGCGTGTGGACGGCGACGGCGGCCGTCGGCGAGGGCGCGCGCGAGGCGGTGCGGAGTCTGCTCGCCGCCATGGGCCGTGAGGTCTACGTCGACGACGAGAAGTACCTGGACATGGCGACGGCGCTCTCGGGCAGCGGGCCGGGCTTCGTGTACCTGCTGGTCGAGGCGTTCATCGATGCCGGCGTCAGCATCGGCTTCCGGCGCGACGTGGCGGAGTTGCTTGCGGTGCAGACATTCGCGGGCGCGGCGCGGTACGCTGCGCAGACGGGCAGGCACCCCGCAGTGCTTCGCAACGAAGTGACGTCGCCCGGCGGCACCACGGCGGCGGGCCTGCAGGTCCTCGAAGCGGCGGCGGTGCGCGCTGCCATCATTGAGGCGATCGAGGCCGCGTACGAGCGGTCGCGGGAGTTGGGGGCGTAGGTGCTGTTCGGGCCACAGTGCGTCGGCGAGAGCGCGGCGGCGCAGATCATCTGCCTGCTGTTCTGGATCATCGGCTTCGCCATCTTCATCCGGGCGATCAGCAGCTGGTTCAACGTCGACCCGCGCAGCCCGATCATGCAAGCGCTGTACTCGATCACGGAGCCGGTCCTCGACCCGATACGGCGCATCATGCCGCGCCTGGGGATGATCGACCTCTCGCCGCTGGTGGCGATCTTCCTGCTCATCTTCGTCTCGCAGGCGCTGCAACTGCTTGTCGACGACATGGTGCTCTGAGGCGGGAGGCTGGCCGGGGCGCGGCATGGTCATGCAGCCGTCACATCCGGCGGCCCTGCCAAGACATAAGCGTCATGCGCGAGATCGGGGCGCCGATATACTGAGATGCCGCCGCACGACGCGACGGCACCGCCGCCAGGCCTCCCTCGGCCGCGTGCGGCCAACCTCCGACCGGGACGGCCCCCTGCCTGAGAAAGCAGATCCATGGCGGATTCGAACTTCAGCGCTCTCGACCAGCTTTGCGTCAACACGATTCGCACGCTCTCCATCGACGCGGTCCAGAAGGCCAACTCCGGACATCCGGGCGCGCCGATGGGCGCGGCCGGCATGGCCTACGTGCTGTGGGACCGCTTCCTGAAGCACAATCCGGCAGACCCGGCCTGGCCGGACCGCGACCGCTTCGTGCTGTCGGCGGGACACGCCTCGATGCTGCTGTACAGCCTGCTGCACCTGACGGGCTACGCGAGCCCCACGCTGGACGACATCAAGAACTTCCGCCAGTGGGGCAGCCCGACGGCGGGGCACCCGGAGCGCACGCTCATCCCCGGCCTCGAGGTGACGACGGGGCCGCTCGGGCAGGGGTTCGGCAACGCCGTGGGCATGGCGCTGGCGGAGCGCTTCCTGCGTGCGACGTTCAACCGGGCGGGGCACGAGATCGTCGGGCACTACACGTACGTGCTGGCCAGCGACGGCGACATCCAGGAGGGCGTCTCGCACGAGGCGGCGGCGCTCGCCGGCCACCAGAGGCTGGGGCGGCTCGTGGTCCTGTACGACGCCAACGACGTCACGCTGGATGGGCCGGCGAGCCTGAGCATGAGCGAGGACGTCGGGAAGCGCTTCGAGGCGTACGGCTGGCACGTCCAGCACATCGATGGCCACGACGCGGCCGCCGTTGACGCGGCGATCCGCGCCGCGCGGGACGACGAACGTCCGTCCATCATCGTCGCGAAGACGCACATCGGCTACGGCAGCCCGAACAAGCAGGACACGTCGAAGGCACACGGCAGCCCGCTCGGAGAAGAAGAGGTGCGGCTGGCGAAGCGATTCTACGGCTGGCCGGAGGACGCGCAGTTCTTGATCCCGGAGGAGGCGCTGGCGCACTTCCGCAAGGCGCTGGACAGGGGCGCGGCGGCGCAGCGCGCATGGCAGGCGCGCCTGGACGCGTACACGGATGAGTTCCCCATCGAGGCGGGGCGGTTCAAGGACGCCATGGCGGGGCGGCTGCCCGAAGGGTGGGACGTCGCGCTGCCGTCGTGGACGCCCGACGATCAGCCCATCGCGACCCGCGTGGCGTCGGGACAGACGCTCAACGCTATCGCCGATGCGCTGCCGCTGCTGGTTGGCGGTTCGGCCGACCTCAGCGAGTCGAACAACACGGACATGAAGGGCAAGGGCGTGGCGACGCCGGACGACCCGGCGGCGCGCAACCTCTTCTACGGCGTACGGGAGCACGGCATGGCGGCGGCGATGAACGGCATGGCCGCGCACGGCGGCGTCATCCCCTTCGGCGGCACGTTCCTCACGTTCTCGGACTACATGCGCGGCGCGGTCCGCCTCGCGGCGCTGAGCGAATACCACGTGGTCTTCGTGTTCACGCACGACAGCGTCGGGCTCGGCGAAGACGGGCCGACCCACCAGCCGATCGAGCATCTCGTCGCGCTGCGCGTGATCCCGGACCTCGCCGTCGTGCGCCCGGCCGACGCGAACGAGACGGCGATGGCCTGGAAGCTGGCGCTGGAGCGCCACAAGCCGACGGTGCTCGCCCTGACGCGGCAGGCCGTCCCGAACCTGGCGGGGACGGCGGACGGCGGTGCGGCGGGCCTCCTGCGTGGCGCCTACGTCGTCAGCGAGGCGCAAGACGGGCGCATCGATGCCATCATCATCGCCACCGGCTCCGAAGTCAGCATCTCGGTCGAGGCGCAGGCGCTGCTGCGGGAGCGCGGCGTGAACGCGCGCGTCGTCAGCATGCCGTCGTGGGAGATCTTCGAGGAACAGGAGCAGTCGTACCGCGACGAGGTGCTGCCGCCCGATATCCGCGCCCGCGTATCGGTGGAGGCCGGCGTGACGACGGGCTGGGAGAAGTGGGCCGGGGCGGACGGCGTCTCAATCGGCATCGACAACAGGTTTGGCGTGTCGGCGCCGGGCGGGCGCGTGCTGAAAGAGCTGGGCTTCACCGCGGAGAACGTCGCCGCGAAGACGCTGGCGGTCGTCGAGCGGCTGAGCGGAGTGAGGGCGTAGGCGATGCGGTTCGCTGTCGGCACGGACCACGCCGGGTTCCCGCTCAAGGCGGCGGTGATCGACGAGCTGCGGCGCCTCGGCCACGACGTGATCGACAAGGGCACGCACAGCATGGACGCCGTCGACTACCCGGACTTCGCGCGCGCCGTCGGCGAGAGCGTGGCGGCTGGCGAAGCGGAGCGCGGCATCATCCTCTGCGGCAGCGGCGTCGGAGCGTCGATCGCCGCCTGCAAGATCCGGGGCGTCCGTGCGGCCATCTGCCACGACACGTACTCGGCGCACCAGGGCGTGGAGCACGACGACATGAACGTGCTGACGATCGGCGCGCGCGTCATCGGCCCGGAGCTGGCGATGGAGATCGTGCGGGCATTCGCGGGGGCCGCCTTTTCCGGGGAGGAGCGGCACGCGCGGAGGCTCAAGAAGGTCCTCGCAATCGAGGACGCGTATACGCGAGAGAAGGAGGGAGTCTGATGACGAACCCTGTGCGCGAACTCTACGAGAAGCAGCGGCAGTCGCCGTGGCTCGATTTCATCCGCCGCAACATGCTGAACGACGGCGGCCTCCGGCGCTACGCCGAGGAAGACGGCATCCGTGGCGTCACGGCCAACCCGACGATCTTCTCGCAGGCCATCGGCGCCGGCGATGACTACGATGAGCAGATCGCGCAGCTCGTGCGCGAGGGCGTGGAGCCACGCGGCATGTTCGAGCGCATCGCCATCGACGACATCCGGATGGCATGCGACATCCTGCGCCCGGTCTACGACGCGTCGGGTGGCGGCGACGGGTTCGTCAGCATCGAAGTCTCGCCGGAGCTGGCGTTCCAGGCGCAGCCGTCGATCGACGAGGCGAAACGGTGGTGGAAGGCGATCGACCGCCCGAATCTGATGGTGAAGATCCCGGGCACCGATCAGGGCCTGGAGGCCATCGAGACGTGCGTGGCGGACGGCCTGAACATCAACATCACGCTGCTCTTCGCCGTCGAGATGTACGAGCGGGTGATGGAGGCGTACCTCCGCGGCCTCGAGCGCCGGCTCGAAGGAGGCGGAGACATCCGGAACTCCAACTCCGTCGCCAGCTTCTTCGTCAGCCGCGTCGACACGGCGGCGGACCGGCTGATCGAGGAGAAGATCGAAGCCGCGGCCAGCGAAGCGGAAAAGGACGACCTGCGCTCGCTGCTGGGCCGCGTGGCGGTCGCGAACGCGAAGGTCGCTTACCAGCGCTTCCTGCACGTCTTCGCCTCGCAGCGATTCGCGCGGCTGCGCGAGAAGGGCGCTCGCATCCAGCGGCCGCTCTGGGCGAGCACCGGCACCAAGAACCCGCGCTACAGCGACATCCTGTACGTGGCCGAACTCATCGGGCCCGACACGGTGAACACGATGCCGCCGGCCACGATCGACGCGTTCCGCGACCACGGCGTCGTGGAGCGCACGGTGGACCGCGACCTCGATGACGCGCGGCGCGTCCTGGCGCGGCTCGAGGAGCACGGCATCTCGCTCAAGGCGATCACCGACCAGCTCACGCACGACGGCGTCGAGGCGTTCATGACGTCCTTCAACAAGATCACCGACATCACGGCCGAGAAGGCGGACCGCATCAGGGCGAGGGCGGGCGTGCGGTGAAGCTTGCGGTCGGGCGCGAACTCGAGAGCGTCCAGCGGCGGATCGATGAGCTCGTATCCGCCGGGGCGGCCGCGCGTATCTGGCGGCGCGATGCGACATTCTGGGGCGGCGACGGCGCGCGACAGCGCAGCGTGGCGCAGCGCCTGGGGTGGCTGGACGCGGCGGAGCAGATGCGCGCCGAGTTGCCGGAGCTGCGCACCTTCGCCGGCGATGTCGCCGCGAGCGGCATCACGGACGCCATCCTGCTGGGCATGGGCGGCAGCTCGCTGGCGGCCGAAGTCCTCCGCGCGGGCATCGCCGAGAACCGGCTCGCCTCGCACCACCGCGGCGTGCGGCTCCACGTCCTCGACACCACCGACCCGCGGACCATCGCGGCGGTGACGGAGGCCATCGACCCGGCGCACGCGCTGTTCATCGTCTCATCGAAGTCCGGTGGCACGATTGAGGCGATGGCGCTGTTCGAGCACTTCTACGCGGTCGTCGAGGCGGCGCGCGTGGCGCATCCGGGCGAGCGGTTCGTGGCGATCACCGACCCGGGCACGTCGCTCGAAACGCTGGCGCGCGACCGCGCGTTCCGGCGCGTGTTCCTCAATCCCCCGGACATCGGCGGGCGGTATTCGGCGCT
>DATMAH010000158.1:0-3994 GCA_035583735.1 Dehalococcoidia bacterium | reverse complement strand
CCGCCGATGAGCACCTCGTCCTGCGCGTAGACGGCGGCGACGCCCGGGTGCTTCTCCTCCCTCGTGCGGTACACCTGCTGCGCTTCGTGCTGCTTGTCGTAGCCGTACGCATCCGTCACCGTCATGACGGCCAGCGGCGTGCCGTCGGCGTCGGTGAGGGCGACGTCGCCCTTCATGGCGTTCGCCTGCTCGCGCGAGACGCTGAGCGTGACGGGGATCGACCAGGGCAGGCCGTCCGGCAGGTGCATCGTGTCGACGACGCTGCGGTACTGGTCGCGCGTCATGAACCCGTCGAGCGGGCTGAAGCCGCCGTTCGCCAGCAGCTCCAGGTCCGAGAGCTCGCGCGAGTTGAGCCGCCGCTGCGGCAATGACGCTGCCCGCTCGGCGAGCGCCTTCGCCTCGTCACCGGAGACCTCGCGCGGGTTGAGCTTGCCGCCGTGCGGCGCGATCAGTCCATGTTCCGTGCCGTCTGTCATCGTCGACCCCATACCTCTAGCTTCTCACCCGAGCCGGCACGTACCCCAGCTCCTCCAGCTTGGCCATCACCTTCTCGACGCTCTCCTCGAGCGCCTCGTGCTCGCTGTTGACCGTGACGTCGGGGTTCAGGGGTGGCTCGTACGGGTCGCTGACGCCGGTGAAGTTCGGGATCTCGCCCTTCAGTGCCTTCTCGTACAGGCCCTTCACATCGCGCCGCGTCAGCTCCTCGATCGAGCACTCCACGTACACCTCGACGAAGTTGCCGATGTTCTTGCGTACCTCGTCGCGGATCTCCCGGTATGGCGAAATCGCGGACGCGAGGACGCAGACGCCGTTCCGCGTCAGCACCTCCGCGACCCAGCCGATACGCCGGATGTTGGTGTCGCGGTCCTCCTTGCTGAAGCCGAGGCCCTTGCTCAGGTGCGTGCGCACGACGTCCCCGTCGAGCTTCTCCAGCTTCGTGATGCCGCGCTCGCGCAGCAGCGGCTCGATGGCGTCCGCGATGGTGGTCTTGCCGGCGCCCGAGAGGCCGGTGAACCAGACGGTGAATCCCTTGTGCTCCAACTCCCGCATTCCCTCCAACGTCTACTGACTCAGTAGGGGTTCCTCACCCCCAAAAATATCGGGCGCGTGCCCGATGTGTCCGCTTGCCACGCGCCGCGACGGCCACGCCGGTGTTACACCGCGGCCTCCACGCCCGCGCCATCGGGACCGAAGTCGCCCGTCGCGTCGTCGCCCCCGGGCACGTGCAGGCCGCACTCCACCTTGTCGAACCCCTGCCAGCGGCCGCTGCGCGGGTCGTCGCCGGGGTTCACCGGCTTCGTGCAGTGCGTGCAGCCGATGCTCGGGTAGTTGCGGTCGTGCAGCTCGTTGTACGGTACGCCATTGTCCAGGATGTACGACCACACCTGCGACTCCGTCCACGACGCCAGCGGGTTGACCTTCACCAGACCGAACTTGCCGTCCCACTCGACGATAGGCGTATCCGCGCGCGTCTTCGACTGGTCGCGGCGGATGCCGCTGATCCACGCGCGCTTGCCCGCCAGCGCCCGGCGGTTGGGCTCCACCTTGCGGATCGCGCAGCAGGCGTCCGGGTCGCGCGCCCAGAGCGCCTCGCCGTACTTGCGCGCCTGCTCCGACGGCGTCAGCAGCGACATGTAGCCGACAGGCCGGAAGCCGTACTTCTCCGCGGCCATGTCGCGCAGGCGGTACGTCTCCGGGAAGAGGAAGTCCGTATCGAGATAGAAGACCTCGACGGAGCGGTCGATGCGCATGACCATATCGAGCAGCACCATGCCGGACGGCCCGCCGAAGGAGCAGGCGAGCGCCAGCCCCGGCTGGTACGTCTCGACCGCCCACTGCAGGACCTCCTGCGGCGTCTTCCCCTCCAGCGAGGCCGACGCCGCGGCGAGGTCCGCGGCATCTGGTCGTCCCGCGGCGAGTCCCTGCGTCATCGTCGTCCCGTATCGCTGATCGGACCGCCGGACATCAGACAGCGCATTCGCCCTCGCCCATATCGTCGAGCGTGAAGAACTTCGACTGGCCCCAGTCGACGTAGGCCATCGGGTCCTGCGTGAACTCCGGGACCACCTTGTACCCGGCGAGCAGCTCCTGCACGTAGGGCGTGCCCACGCGCGCCGTCCAGGCCGAGAACCGCTCGTCGGCCGAGCGCTCCTTCACGTAGGCGCCGATGAGCCGCTCGACGGCGTCCGGGATGTAGCGCGCGGGCACTTTCATCGTCACCCTGGCCAGGCGCGCGTCGCCGGCCGTGGCGTTGCCGCCCAGCATGAGCTGGAACGCCGGCACCTGCCGCTCGCCCATGCGGATCGCCATCCCGTAGAAGCCGATGTCGGCGATGTGGTGCTGTCCGCACGAGTTGGGGCAGCCGCTGATCTTGATCTTGATGTCGTTCACCAGCGGGTCGTCGTGGTACTGGCCGTTGCCCGCCAGCAGCCGGTTGCGGATCTCCGTGCCCAGCCCCTTCGACGATGTCACGCCGATCGAGCAGGTGTCCGCGCCGGGGCAGGTGATGACGTCCGAGATCGTCATCGCGTGGTCCTCGGCCAGCCCAATGTCGACCAGCTCCGAGTGGACGGCGGTGAGGTCGTCGTCGTGCACCCAGCGCAGCACGAAGTTCTGCGACGCGGCGGTGCGGATGTGGCCGCCCGCGTACTTGCGCGCCATCTCGGCCAGCGCGTGCATCTGCCCCGACGTCACGTCGCCGATCGGCAACAGCACGTAGACGGTGTTGTATCCCGGCTGCTTCTGCCGGATCGCGTTGGTGCGCCGCCAGACGTCGAAGCCCTCTCGCTTCGCGGCGGGGCCGCCGTTGCGGGAGGCCCACGACCCGAACGCCGGCGGCTCCTCCAGCAGCGTGAAGTCCGGCTCGCGGTAGCGCTGGTCGGTCGACGGCGGCAACGTCTCCAGCTCCAGCTTGTAGAGCCGGCGGAACTCCTCGATGCCCAGCCTGGCGACCAGAAACTTGATGCGCGCCTTGTTCTTGTTGCGCCGCTCGCCCAGGCGGTCCCACACCTTGATCGCCGCCTCGATGCAGCGGAGCTGCTCGCTCGCCGGCACGAAGTCCTCGAGCACGTCGGCGATGCGCGGCGCCGCGCCAAGCCCGCCGCCGACGTAGAGGCGGAAGCCCTGGACGCCGTCCCGCTCCATCGCCATGAGGCCGAAGTCGTGCATGGGGATGAGGCCGCGGTCGGCCGGGCTGGCGGAGTAGGTGATCTTGAACTTGCGCGGCAGCTTCTGGTTGGTGGGGTTGCGCAGGAAGTAGCGCAGCGCCGCCTCCGCGTACGGCGTCACGTCGAACACGCAGTCGTCGGCAATGCCGGTGAGGGGGTCGGCGGTGATGTTGCGGACGGTGTTGCCGCAGCCCTCGCGCGTCGTCATGCCCACTTCGGCGAGGCGCCGCATCACCTTCGGCGCGTCCTCCAGCATGATGAAGTGGAGCTGGATCGCCTGGCGCGTGGTGACGTGGCCGAGCTTGCGCGGCGTGTACCACTCCGCGCAGTCGGCGACGGCGTGGAGCTGGTCGGGCGTCATGGTGCCGTGGGGCACCTTGATGCGCATCATCTGGCGGTTCATCTGGCGCTGGCCGTAGGTGCCGTGCTGGAGGCGGAAGGGGCGGAAGTCGTCGCCCAGCCCGCCGCCTGCGCGCCAGGCCAGCACCTCCCGCTCGAAGTTGTCGATCTCGGCCTTGACCACGGGGTCGTTGGACTTGTCGACGGCGAACTCGGACCGAGTCTGCGTGGCCACCATGGGGGCACCTCCGGGGGCGGGAGCGGTAAAGTGAATCGATTTAGTCAAGATTATGTGATCCGCGGGGAGGGGAGGTCAAGGGCGAGATTCCTCGCCGCGCGGCGCGCAGCTCCGGGTGGTACTTCGTGGCGCTGGGGCAGAGGTCGCGGGGGACGCACTCCGGGCAGCGGGGGCGCTGGGCGGTGCAGGTGCGGCGGCCGTGCTTGATGAGCGCCAGGTGGAAGGCATAGAAGTCCTCCGGCGCCACGAT
>DATMAH010000157.1:0-3525 GCA_035583735.1 Dehalococcoidia bacterium | reverse complement strand
GTCCGCAACGATTCGACGCTCAGCGGCGATGGCGGGACGACGGCGAGCCAGATCGCTTCGTCGGGCGACTCGACCGGTTCGATGAGCACCTTGGATGGAGATGCGAGCACCGCGGAGCCGACGGCCACCCCCTCCAACGACGCGTGGGGCTCCGACGACGCGCAGCAGCTCCGGCGCACGCTCGGCCTCAGCGACTGGCAGGGTGGATCGGGCGTCGGCATCGCGATCATCGATTCAGGAATTGCGCCCGTTGCGGATCTCGCCGACCGCATCACGGCGTTCTACGATTTCACCCGCGGCGGCGTCCCTACCGAGCCGTACGACGACTATGGGCACGGCACGCACGTCGCCGGCCTCGCCGCGGGCAGCGGATCGGGCTCGTGGGGCAAGTACGTCGGCATCGCGACGAGGGCGCGGCTGATCGGTCTCAAGGTGCTCGACGCGCGAGGACAGGGCTATACGTCGGACGTGCTCGCCGCGATCGAGTTCGCGATCGAGAACCGCGCCAGGCTCGGCATCCACGTGATCAACCTGTCGCTCGGCCACCCGATCTATGAACCGGCCGCCACGGATCCGCTCGTGCGGGCCGTCGAACGTGCGGCCGCACAGGGGATCATCGTCGTCGTCTCGGCCGGCAACTTCGGCACCAACAAGCAGACCGGCGAAATCGGCTACGCCGGGGTCACGTCGCCTGGCAACGCTCCGTCGGCGCTCACCGTCGGCGCGCTGGTCACCCGGTACACCGCATCGCGGAGCGACGACGAGCTGGCGGCCTACAGCTCGCGCGGGCCCACGTGGTACGACGGCCGGATCAAGCCCGACGTCGTCGCTCCCGGGCACGGGCTGATCGCGGCGGTCGATCCGCGATCGACGCTCTACCGGACGTACTCGCACCTGCACGCCGACCTCCCCGGCTACATGAGGCTCAACGGCACCAGCATGGCGGCCGCAGTCACGAGCGGCGTGGTCGCCCTGATGCTCGAAGCCAACTGGTACGACGAGGGATGGTCGAAGCACCTGACACCGAGCGCGGTGAAGGCGCTTCTGCAGTATTCCGCGATCCGAGTGCCCGACGACGGGCTGCTCACACCGCTCGAGCAGGGTGCCGGCGCCATCAACGGCGCCGGCGCGACGCTTCTGGCGCTGGCAATCGAACCGGAAGCGGCGGTCTCCTCGTACTGGCTCGAGCGCGGCGTCGATCCGTACACCTTCATCGGCGGCACCTTCGAGCAGTGGTCGCAGCACATTGTCTGGGGGGAGCACATCGTCTGGGGCGAGTCCGTGTTCTGGCACGAGTCCGCGTGGGATCAGCACATCGTCTGGGGCGAGCACATCGTGTGGGGCGAGCATCTGTTCCCCGATCCTGCCAGGCCCGTGATCGACGACTTCAGCCTGTGGAGCGCATCGCTGTGGGGCTCCGGGACGGTGTCGGCATCGAACGACGACGGCCATATCGTCTGGGGCGAGAACGACGACGAGCACATCGTCTGGGGCGAATCGACCGACGAACACATCGTCTGGGGCGAATCGGTCTCCGCCAACGCTCACCTGAGATCGCTGCGGAGGTAGGCAATGGCGCTTCCGGCCGCGATCCCGTCGTCTCGGCGCATCCTCGCCGCCGGTGAACCCGAATGGACGTGGCGAACGATCCGCCGGCGAGTCTACCTGGGGGCCGTGATGGCTGCGGGAGGCCTGCTGCTCGTGCAGGCCGCCGCCCGCGCGCATCTGGACCCGCTGCCGACCGTCGCGTTGACCGTCGCCGCGGTCATGCTGTCCCTGTACAAGCTGAAGCTCCCGCTCGCCAGCGGCACATCGACGATGTCGATGGCCGCGACCGTCGACTTCGTGGCGCTCCTCACCGCGGGCGTGGAGCTGGCAACGCTCGTGGCCGCCATCGCCGTGCTGCTGCAGTGCACGGTGCGCGTGCCGAGGACGCAGCCGCTGTACCGATCCGCATTCAGCGTCGCTTCGGTGGTGCTCTCCGTGCAGGCGGCGGGCCTCGTCTGGCGCGCCCTGCAGGGCGACGTGACGACGCCGACTTTCGACAGACTCCTGGTGCCGCTGTCGGCGGCGGCCACCGCGTACTTCGTCGTGAACACGGCGCTCGTCGCGGGCGCGATTGCACTGTCATTCTCGACGTCGCCGGTGCTGGCGTGGAACCGCGACTTCCTGTGGAGTGCGCCGGGGTATTTCCTGGCCGCCGCCGTCGGGGCGACGGTCGCGCTGATCATGGTCACTGCCGCGTGGGAGCTCCTCCCGCTGGCGGTCTCGCCGCTGTACATTTCGTACCGCGCTTACCAGATATCAGTCCGGCGCCTCGAAGAAGAGCGGTGGCACGCGCAAGAGCTCGCCAAGCTTGTGAACGCGACGCGGCAGGCGCTGGCGCGGGCAACCCAGTCGGAAGCGGCGCTGGCAGCCGAGAAGGAGCGTCTCGCCCTCGAGAGCGCGCGGCTGCGCGTCACGGTCCAGGCGATCAACGACGCGGTAATCACCGTCGATCGCATGGGCGCCGTGCTGCTGATGAACGACCGCGCGCGAAGCCTCGCGTCGATGAAACCCGGCGCGGCGCCGGCCGGCGAGATGGGCGCCATCTTCGAGGTGCTGGCGTTGCCGCCGGGCATGTACGAGTCGACCCTGGAACGCCTGCTCGTCGGAGGCTATCCGGTCCGGCTGCGCAACGAGCCGCTGGACCAGGGGGCGAACATCCCGCTCGTCGAGATCACCGGCACGCCGACGCGCGACCAGGACGGTCGTGTCGCGGGCGCCGTCTGGGTCGTGCGCGACATCACCGACGCCGAGCGCATCGCGCAGGAACGGGCCAAGGCGGCCCGCCTGGAATCGCTCGGCGTGCTGGCCGGCGGCCTCGCGCACGACTTCAACAATATCCTGATGGGCATCGTCGGCAACCTGTCGCTCGCCCAGGGCCTAGTGCGACCCGAGGAGAGCGCCCTGGCCCTGCGCCTCGCGCAGGCCGCGGCCGCCTGCGCGCGGGCGCGCGGCGTCACCAACCAGCTCCTGACGTTCGCCAAAGGAGGAACGCCAGTCAAGAAGTCCGCCTCACTGCGCGAGCTGGTCCTCGAATGCACGCGCTTCGCCTTGAGCGGCTCGACGGTGGCGCCCAGGTTCGATGTCGCGCCCGACCTCTGGGCGTGCGACATCGACCACGTCCAGATCGGACAGGTCGTTCACAACCTGGTCCTCAACGCCGTACAGGCGACGCCGCGGGACGGCATCGTCGAGGTGGCGATGAAGAACGTCGTCCTTTCGGCAACGACACCGCCGGCGGGAGTCGACCTGGCGCCGGGGAAGTACGTGCAGCTCACGGTTCGCGATCACGGCGACGGCATTCTGCCCCAGCATCTCGGGCGCATCTTCGACCCCTACTTCACGACCAAGAAGCGGGGCTCGGGCCTCGGGTTGGCCATCTCGTACTCGATCGTCAAAGCGCACGGCGGGGCGATCACGGCGGCCTCGGAGCCGGGCAGCGGCTCGACCTTCTCGGTCTTCCTGCCGGCATCGGCCCAG
>DATMAH010000156.1:0-7978 GCA_035583735.1 Dehalococcoidia bacterium | reverse complement strand
CCGCCATATCGCTCGGGCTCGCGGCCACCGCCGCCGTCGTCGTGTCGCCGGCGGTCGCCCAGGCGTGCGCGGGCCTCATCGGCTCGAACGGCGCCGTCAACCTCGGCCGCACAACGACGCTCGCGGCCTATCACGAAGGCTTCGAGCACTACGTCACGTCGTTCGAGTTCCAGGGAGGGGGCGGCGAGTTCGGCACGTTGATCCCGCTGCCCGGCGTGCCGACAAAGGTCGAGCGCGGCGGCGCCTGGACGTTGCAGCGCCTGCAGCTCGAGACGCAGCCGCCATTCGCCGCCCGCGTCGAAGCACTCTCCGCGGCCGAGGACAGCGCGGGAGGCGCGAGGGTGCTGCTGGAGACGCGCATCGACGCGCTCGACATCACGGTGCTCGAAGGCGGCGGCGCGAGCGTCGCCACGTGGGCGCAGGAGCACGGCTTCCGTCTTTCGCCGGACGCGCCCGAGGTGTTGGACTTCTACGCACGCCGCAGCCCCATCTTCCTCGCCGCCGTGTTCGACGGCGAGGCGGCCGCCGCGCGCGGCCAGCAGTTCGGCGACGGCACGCCGGTGCATCTCACCATCCCGACGGACAACCCGTGGGTGCCGCTGCGGATCCTCGCGCTGGGCAAGCAGCCGGAGGACCGCGTCGAAGCCGACGTCTTCCTGCTGACGGGCGGCGAGCCGTCGCTGCTGCCGGACGGCAACGGCGTCCTGCGCATCACGCACAGCGAGCCGGCCACCAGTCTGCTGCTCGACGACCTGCGCGCCGACGACGGCATGACGTGGGTGCCGGAGCGGGCGTGGCTCACGAAGGCGAGCATCGACGGCGAGGCCGGCGACGTCACGTTCGACCTGGCAGTGGACGCGAGCGGCGCGGGCCGCCCATCGCCGGTCGCCGCCGGCTTCGAGCTGCCGTCCGTCGATGACGGCGGCGCATCGGCGAAGGAGCTGGTGCTGACGCTGCTCGCCGTCGTGGCGCTGTCGTTCGGTGCGGTGTTCGTGCTCGGCGCAGGCCGGCGCGCGCTGGGCGCGCCGTGAGGGCCGTCGCGCTGGCGCTGGTCGTGCTGGCGGCGGCCGCCTCCGTCGCCGCCAGCGACTGCGCCGAGAGCAGCACTGAGCGCACCGTGACGATGCGCTTCTCACGCTTCGAGCCGGCAGCGGCCACAGTGCCGGCGGGGGTCGCCGTGACGTTCACGCTGCGCAACGATGACCCGATCGAGCACGAGTGGATCGTTGGCACCGATGACGTGCACGCGCGCCACCGCACCGGCACGGAGCCGTACCACGACGAGATCCCGACGGAGGTGACGGTGCCGGCGCTCTCGTCGCGGGTCACCACCGTCACGTTCGAGCACGCGGGCCTGTACCGGTACGTCTGCCACCTGCCCGGCCACGAGGCGTACGGGATGGTGGGGACGGTGCGTGTCGTGGAGTAGGGGTCTGTTGGCTGCGTAGGGCAGCTCCGGCGATGCATTTGGCCCCCGAGTGGATGCCAGGACAGCGCGCCACTCTGGCGGCGGGTGGAGCAGCGAGGGACGACGGCGTGTCCCTCGCTGCCGTTGCGTCTCCCCGCCTACTGAAGGTCCATGTACGCGATCATGATCCCCATGTCGTGGTCGGTTGCGTTCGGCCGGTAGTACTGCGCGTGCACGCGCAGCTTGTTGCCTGGAATCAGGCCCCACGAGCGCGGTCCGCGCACGTACGAGAACGGCTCGCACGTGGTGTGGTCCGAGATGTGCCCGTGGAACATGTGCAGCCCGAGCGGGTCGGACGTCACGACGTTCGACGTGGCGGCGTGGTTGGCGTCCGGGTTGGGGGCCGTCCCGACAGGCGCGTACGGTGAGCCCGCCGCGTATCCCGCCACCGAGTTGCAGATCGTCTCGCCGGTGCTTGCGTTCTCAAGAGCGATGCTGATGCCGTAGTCGTGCAAGTGGCCGCCGATGGCGACGATCCTGCCCTGCAGCGTTGAGTTCCACTCCCAGTGGATGTCCGAGTAGCCCGCGGCCACGTCGACCTCGGAGTCGTCGCACTGGTCGATGTCGAACCAGATCGGCTTCACCGCCTCGACGCCGCCGCTGACCCAGGTGAAGGTGTACTTCAGCTCGATGTCGCGCGGCTGCGGCGTCATGTTCATGAGGTGGAAGATGAGGCCCCAGTCGTCGCCGCTGTTGACGCGGTAGCCGTAGCCTGGCGGCAGGTTCATCGCCGTCCGCTCGTTACCCGAGGCGAAGAACCGCTCGTTGCCACCCTCGGAGAAGCCGAGTTGGTTGATGGTCTTGCCAAAGAGGCTCGGCGGACACGTCGGGTCGTCTCGGTCGAAGTTGACGTTGACGACGTGGTGCAGCATGCCGCCGTTCATGTGGTTCACGGACATGTTGGTGCCGGCATCCACCATGTCGACGACCATGCCCGTGATGTAGCAGTTGGTGCACGGAGGCGGCACCGGCTGGTCGAGGCAGTGGGCGAAGATGTCCGTCAGCCACGAGCACGAGCCATCACGCACGATGGTGTTGTGTAGTTCTCCCGGCCCTTCCGCGGTCGCCGCCGGCAAGGTGAACGGCCCGTACCGGACCTCGGTGGTGTTCGCTGCTTCCGCCCTCTCTGCGCCTCCGCGGAAGCTGTCGCCGGCGAACCCGAGGACCAGCAGCACGCCTGCAGCCAGGAACGTAAGAGCTGCCAGTCTGCGCACGATGATCTCCTATCCAGTTCCCCCCACGGGGAGTCCGTTCCGATGTGACTGGCGGGGCACGTCACAGTGTGTCTCTTCCTGGTCGGTGCACCTCCTCTCCGTCGTCGATGCTGCTGTCCCGGCCGCCCTCGCGAGCCTGTGAATGCAATTACAATCACTAGGCGCGGCGCCAGTTGGGCTTGCACCCACGCCGCTGGGTCTAACTGCTCTGCGGGGTAGCCGTTGCCAGCCCGAACGCTATGAACCCGTTGACGAACGCCTTGAGCTCGTCACGTGTGCAGATGTCCTTGTGCTCCAGCCAGTAGACGACCATGTGCTGGGTGAGGCCGATGATGGCCTGCGCTACCAGCGTGGGATTCGCCTTGCGGGCCACACCCTGGGCGATTGCCGCCTTCACGCCCGGCAGCATGTCCGCCGCGTGCGCATTGAATGCCCACGTCGATAGCAGCCCGGCGTTGGTCGCCAGCGTCCCGGATGCGCGGACGAAATGCAGAAACGCTCGCTCGTTCTCCAGCACGAAGTCCAGGTAGGCATCGAAGCCACGCATGAGGCTCTCTGCGACGTCCGCGGCGCCGGCGCTGGCCGCATTCATCCGCTGGCGGAGCAGGAGCGTGTATTCTTGGACCAGGTTCACGAAGAGGTCCGCCTTGCCGTCGAAGTACAGGTAAAACGTGCCGACGGAGAGGCCCGCGCGCTCTGCGATGTCCTCGATGCGGAGAGCGGCGTAGTCTCCGTCCCGGATGAGCTCCGCCGTCGCCGCCATCAGCCGCTGACGCACCTCCGGGTTGGGGGTTTGCAGGCGCTTGCGGTTGCGCCGCGGTGGCCGGACGGGAACGAGGCGGTCGTCCATGAGTGAATGCGATTATACTCACCGGGCCCGACCCGTCAACCCCCTAAATCCGCGCCATCGACTCGTGCCGATGCCCCGGCGGCGCTACAGCAGCGCCGCCATCCGCCGCGCCAGCGACAGCGACGCCGTCAAGCCCGGCGATTCGATGCCACCGAGGTGGACGTAGCCGCGGTCGTGCCAGAGCAGGAAGTCGGCCCGCCGCACGTCGTCGGCGCGATAGTCCAGCGGCGCGCCATCATCCAGCCACTCCGTGTCCGGGCCCAGGTGCACGCCGCCGTCGATGTCGATCGTCACGTGGACGCCGAGCCCGCCCTTCGTGTGCTCCGGCACGGGGTAGATGAGACGGCGGATGGCGCGCGCCTTCTCCGGCGTGACGATGTCGTAGTAGCGGCCCTTGTTCACGGTTTGCCGCAGCACGGGCACGCCATCGGCGCCGTCGAGTGGATAGCCGAGCATCGACGCGACCGCCGGCGCGCCGAGGCCGGCGCAGTTCACCAGCGTCTCGCACGTCACCTGCGTGCGTTCGCCGCCGGGGCCGGCCATCGTGAGCTCGAATCCGGCGGTGGCGCGTTCGATGGCGACGACGTCGTGCTTGAGGGCGATCCAGGCGCCGCGCGACTGCGCCTCCGTCGCGAACGATGCCATCAGCGCCGACTGGTCGACGACGCCGGTGGTGCCGGAGTGCAGCGCGGCGACGCAGCGCACCGCCGGCTCCATCTCGCGCAGGCGCCCGGCGTCGTCGATGCGGGTGATCCCCGGCACGCCATTCGCCTCTGCCTGGCGGGCCACGTCCTCGAGCGACTCCAGCTCGTCCTCGCTGACGGCGATGATCAGCTTGCCGCAGCCGTTGATGCGCACGCCGTGCGACGCGCACCACTCGTACAGCAGGCGGTTGCCCTCGATGCAGGTCTCGTGCTTCAGCGAGCCGGTCGGGTAGTAGATGGCGGCGTGCACGACGCCGCTGTTGTGCGACGACGTCTCGTCGCCGAGCCCGCCGTGGCGCTCGACGACGGCGACCTGTCGCGCGCGCGACAGTTCCACCGCGCACGCGAGCCCGACCACCCCGGCTCCAACCACGACGACGTCAGCGTCCATACATCGAGTATCGGCGATCCGCGCGGACCGGGCGTGGCCGTCGCCCGGGTTCTGTTAGTCGAGCCGCTTCAGGTACTTGCGCTTGACAGCGACGGGCGCCCAGCCCATCGCCGCATACATATGCTTCGGCGTGTCCGCCGGATCGGCGAGGATGACGACGGGGCCGGCGCCGCCCGCCCGGCAGTCGGCGACGCAGTGCGCGATAAGCGCCGTGGCGATACCGCGGTGCCGGTACGCCGGATGCACGAAGAGATCCTCGACCTGCCCCAGGCCGTCGATGCCGCTCCACGAAGAGAAGAAGCCGACCGGGCGGCCGTCGTCGTACGCAAGCCAGTAGCGTGCGGGCGGGCACTTCGCCTCGTTCGCGCGCGCCATCTCGTCGCCGATGGACAACGGTTCGCCGGGCGCGACGCGCTCGCGGTGCTCGGCCCAGTCGCCGCGCTTCAAGTCGGCGTAGGCGGCCCAGCCGGCGTCGTCGTCGATCAAGCGGATGTCGTATGGCTTTGGCGCCGCCTGCAGCTCGCCGTCGAGGACGAAGACGAGCCCCTCGTCGTGCGCGTAGCCCTCCAGCAGCAGCCGCGCCTCGAACTGTGGCGGCGTGCGGGCGTCGCAGAGGAAGCGGCGGTGACGGCAGTGCGCAAACTCCTTCTCGGCGCGGGCGAGGAGCGCGGCTATCTCCTCCGGAGTGGACGCCGTGATGCTGCTGACGTGGTTGGCGTCGTAGGTCCGAGGGACGGCGGCGTTGCGCACGAACTGCCCGCCCGCCGCCGCGAACACCTCGTGTCCGAGCGCGAGGTGGGCGTCGTTGACTGCGAGAGCGCGGCGCGCGAGATGGGCTTCAGTCATCCGGTGATCATACAGCCCGCCATCCGCGCCTCTGTTTTCCGCCTTCACGTCTATTGACAGGCGGTAGCGAGGGTGATTTGATCCGCCGACCACGCCTCTCACCTGAAAGGAGATCCCCCATGTACGGCAGCGTCTTTCGCATGAAGCCTGCGGCGGGCAAACGTCAGGAGCTGATCGACCTGATGACCGCGCCGGACGACCGGCGGCCGCCGGGCATGGTGGCCGCCTACCTGCTGGCCGAGGACAAGGACGACGCCGTCTGGGTCATGGCGGTCTTTGAGGACGAGCAGTCGTATCGCAAGAACGCGCAGGACCCCTCGCAGGATGAGGAGTACCGGCGCTGGCGCGCGCTGCTGGACGCGGACCCCGAGTGGCACGACGGCACGATCATGCAGGCGCCGGCCTGACGCCGGCGGCCGCCGGGTCGGACGACGCGACGGCGCGGGCATCTTGCCCGCGCCGTGTTGCTGTCCGGTTGCCCTCGTCTTCGCTAGGCGACGGCCGCCGCCCCGGCGAACTGCGTGTCGATCTTGGCCGACGCGTTGAAGAAGTCCTGCAGCGACTGGTTGAAGCGGTAGAAGGCGTCGCGCCGGTAGCCGTCGTACGAGCGAGCGAAGCCCTCCGGCATGCTCAGGTCGATGGTGTTGAGCGTGTGCGAGAGGTCGGCCGCGCCGTTCTTCTTGATGTTCTCGAGCATCTCCTGCCACTTCTCGTACGGCTGCTCGAGCCAGAAGTCCATGTCGCGCAGGTCACTCTCCGCCGCCTCGCGCACGTTCGTGAGCTCGAAGGCCTCGAACGTGAGCTCGTAGATCTTGTTGCCCACCTTGACGCCGACCACGGCGTCGATGGTGCCGAGCTGGCGGAACTCCGGGCTGTTGTTCACGAGGTCTTTGATCGCGTTGAACCACTCGACGGACGGAAACGTTGGCATCTGACTGTCCTCCCTGGCCGCGCACGGACGCGGCGATTCGGCGCTAGGCCTCGAGATATGCGCGCAGGCCGGGCGCCAGGCGCTCGCCACGGTCTAGGGTAGCCCACTTCAGCCGCGCGAGGTACTGCTCGACGTGGCGCTTGCGCATCTGCCGGTACACCTGCATCCCGTCGGCGATCGCTGCCGTGCTGCCGCCGAAGTAGATCGCGAACGCCTCGCGCACCGCCGGGTCCTTCTTGTCGTCCTGCAGCAGCATCATCTCGCCCTTGTCCAGGTAACGCAGCACCTCTTCGCGGCGGTCCGGGCGGTGGTTCATCACGTACTTCAGGTGCGTGATGCCGTAGGCGATGTGCCGCGCCTTGTCCTGCAGGCAGTGGCTGAAGATGAAGCGCTCGGCCGGGTTCTTCGCGTATGCCTCCCCGAACTGGTACTGCGCCAGCGTCAGGCTGTCGAGCAGCACCATCTGGATTGCCACCATCTCGGTGAAGTTGCGCGCGTCGACCACGGCCCGGAAGGCCCAGCCCGTCGACTGCACGCCCAGGCCGCCGCCGTTGGAGAGCGCGCGCTTGCGGAACACCTCGGCGGCGCGCGCGTTCTCGAAGATCGTCGTCGCCAGGTAGAGCTTCACTTCGTGGTAGCCGTAGCTGATCTCCGGCTCCCAGCGGCCCAGCACGTCCGCCTCGAGCTGCTCCTTCTCCGAGATGTGCGTGCAGATCTGGTCGATCGCGCGCTCCAGGTCGTCGGGCAGCGGCTGGATCGACTCCCAGGGGACATCGGTCGCGGGCCGCCAGCGGCGCTGGATGGCCTCTTCGTAGAGGCGGGCGCAGGCGTCGCTCCACACCTCCTGCTTCTGGAAGATGGAGTACCCCATGCCCTCGACGCCTGGGATGGGGACGGCGCCGCGCGGCATCTCCGTCTGGTACGGCCACTCGTCCGGCACCTCGCCGTACTTGCCGATGTTGATCGCCTCGAGCGTGAGCCCGTGCTTCGTCGGCCTGGCGCGCGTGTTCCACTCCGTCGGCGTGTCCATCCAGCTCAGGTCGAGCTGCGGGCGGCCGCCGCCACCCTGCGCCATGAACTGGCGCGCCTGCTCGGCGGTGACGCCCATGTCCATGTAGTTGATGAGGTCGGCCTCGGCCGCGCCCATGGAGAGCGCCTGGCGCACGAGGTCCTCCGGCCAGCCCTTCTCCTGCGCCTTCGCGAGGATCGCCGGCGACGGCTCGGCGCCGCCGCCCTGCATCCCGGCGAGCACCTGGCGCGCCTGGTCGGCCGTCACGCCCTGGTTCATGTAGCCGATGAGCTGGTCGGGCGTCGCGCCCGCCGCCAGCGCCTGCTGCAAGAGGTCGTCGGGCCAGCCCTTCTGCTGGGCGACGGCGCGGAGGTTCTCGGGGATGGTGGTGGTATCGGCCATGCGACGCTCCCGTTTATCTAAGCGTTCGCTTAGTTCGGCAATTGTGCGCGAGGGCCGCCGTGGAGATCAAGTGCCGGGGCGCTGTGGATTGCGCAGGTACGCCTGGCCGCGCGGCGAGACCTCGTACCCCACCTCGTGGCTGATCGTCAGGCCGAGCGCCTTC
>DATMAH010000155.1:0-6513 GCA_035583735.1 Dehalococcoidia bacterium | reverse complement strand
GTGGCTGGGCGCGCTCGCGATGCTCATCCCGCTCATGCTCTGGCTGCGGCGGCACTTCGAAGACGACGCCAGGCGCTATCTCTACCTCGCGAACGTGTTCGACCGGTTCTCGATCGTCGCCACGATCTCGGTTGTCACCATCATCAGCACGGGCACCTTCAACGGCCTCGCCGCCATGCCCGATGCCGAGGCGATGCTGGACACGACGTACGGCCGCGTCCTGCTGGCCAAGCTGGTCCTGCTCATGCCGCTGCTGGCCGTCGCCGGCCTCAACGCGTATGTGCTCAGGCCACGCCTCGTCAGGCTTATCGACGGCCTGTACCAGTCCGAGGCGCCCGCCGGCGGCGAGCGCCGTGCGGCGTGGGAGCGTTCCCTCTCGGCGCTCCAGCGCTGGCTGCCGCGCACCATCGCCGTCGAGGTGGCGCTCGTCGTCGCCATCTTCGCCTCCGTCTCCGTCCTCACGCAGACGTCCACGGCCGAGGGCGAGCGCGCGCAGGAGGCGGCACGCGAAGAAGCATCGAACGTCTTCACCGACACGCGCGAGGCGGACGGCCTGGCGATGACGCTCGCCATCCAGCCCAACACCGTCGGCCTCAACCGCTACGACCTCGACGTCGTCGACGCATCCGGACAGCCGGCCGATGATGCCATCACGCAGGCGCGGCTGCGCTTCTACTACCAGGACCCCGCCGCCACTGGCGACTCCGGGCAGGGCTTCGCCGAGCTGATCCTGCGTGAGGACGCCGAGGGCGGGTTCACCGGACAGGGGTCGTACTTCACCCAGCCGGGTAGCTGGCGCGTTGAAGTCGGCATACGGCGCGAGGGCGCCGACGACATCAGCCGCAGCTTCGTGGTCGCCGTCGCGCCCTCGGAGTCAGCGTCACAGCCGTCCGACGACCCGTGGGCGCTGCCGCTCACCGTCTTCACGTGGAACGAGGTCGTGGGCGCGCTGCTCGCGATCGTCGGCGGCCTGGTGCTGCTCTACCGGCAGCAGTTCGGCTGGGCGCAGCGGCTCGGCTACCGCGTCGCCGTCACGGCCGCGACGGCGCTCATCCTCGCGGGCGCCGTCCTCGGGCTCGGCGTCGATACGCACGCCACCGTCGCCAACCCCGGTGAGGGCAACCCCATCGAGCCCACGGACGAGTCGGTTGCCGCGGGCGCGGCGCTCTTCCAGCAGAACTGCATCGTCTGCCACGGTCCGGAGGGCCGCGGCGACGGGCCACAGGCGGCGCAGCTCGACCCTCGCCCCTGTCGACATCCGCCAGCACCTGCCGCTGCACACCGACCGCCAGTTCTTCGCCTTCATCGAGCGCGGCGTGCCCGGCACGGCCATGCCCGCCTGGGGAGACCAGCTCTCCGACGAGGACATCTGGAACCTGATCAACTACATGCGTTCCCGCTTCACCGATGCAGCGCAGTAGCCGCCATCGAGCAACCGTTTACAAAGCGTGAACGCCGCCCCTAGACTTACGCCACCGGCAGGGCGCGGCGCCCCCGGCACGGAACGGAGCAGGCATGACGCCACGTGAGGTGACGCCACGCGACGCGGAGATCCAGCGCCGTCTGGCGATCTCGCGCGTCCCCATCAACAAACAGGACCCGGAAACGCGCCGCCGGAACTGGGACGAAGTCTTCCTCGGCTTCGACGTCGAGTCCGCCAAGGTCGAGGCGTCGCGCTGCATCCAGTGCCCCACCGCGCCGTGCCAGCAGGCCTGCCCCGTCGGCAACGATATCCCGGGCGCCTTCAAGCTGCTCGAGCGCGGCGACATCGCCGGCGCCGCCAACAAGTTCCGCGAGACCAGCAACCTGCCCGAACTCTGCGGCCGCCTCTGTCCCCAGGAGCGCCTGTGCGAGGGCGAATGCGTCGTCGCCTTCGCCATCCGCCCCGACTCGCACCAGGAGCCGCCGGTGTCGATCGGCAAGCTCGAGGCGTTCGTCACCGACTACCAGCGCAAGAACTTCGGCGTGCCCATCCCCGTGCTGCCCGAGCCGAGCGGCTTCCGCGTCGCCATCGTCGGCGCCGGGCCGGCGGGCCTCGCCGTCGCCGAGGAACTCGCGAAGCGCGGCCACGCGTGCACACTCTACGACGCGTGGCCTGAGCCCGGCGGCATCCTCCTCTACGGCATCCCCAATTTCAAGCTGAGCAAGGAGGTGCTGCAGGACAAGCTGAAGTACCTCGACCGCCTCGGCGTGCGGTTCGTCGGCAACACATGGGTGGGGAGAGACATCACCGTCGACGATCTCTTCGCACAGGGCTTCCACGCCGTCTTCTTCGGCACGGGCGCCGGCGTCGGCGGCAAGCTCGCCATCCCGGGCGAGGAACTCGCCGGCATCTACCCCGCGACCGAGTTCCTCGTCCGCGGCAACCTCCGCCCCGACCAGCTTCCGGAATCGATGCGCGAGCCGCTCGAGGTCGGCGACGACGTCGTCGTCATCGGTGGCGGCGACACCTCGATGGACTGCGTGCGCACGGCCGTCCGTCTCGGCGCCCGCAACGTCACCTGCATCTACCGCCGCACCGAGGCGGAGATGCTGGGGCGCACGGAGGAGCGCCAGCACGCCCGGGAGGAGGGGGTGAACTTCCAGTTCCTCACCATCCCCCTGCGCTTCATCGGCAACGCCGAGGGGCACGTCACCGGCGTCGAGTGCCAGCGCATGGAGCTGGGCCAGCCCGACGAGAGCGGCCGCCGCCGCCCCATCCCCGTGCCGCATTCGGAGTTCATCATCCCGGCAGACAGCGTCGCGGTCGCCATCGGCTACAACGCGGACCCGATCATCAAGGACGCCGCGCCCGGCGTCGCGACCAACCGCTGGAACCTCGTCGAGGTGGACCGCGAGACGTACATGACGTCGCGCCCCGGCGTCTTTGCCGGCGGCGACAACGTCAACGGCGCCGACCTCGTCGTCACCGCGCTCGCCGACGGCCGCCGCGCTGCCCTCGCCATCGACGAGTACCTCCAGTCCCTCGTCCCCCTCGGCGCGCGCTGATCCGGCTCGACTCGCCCCAGGGCCAAGGCCACGGTCGCGCCAGGTTCATCTATCGCCCACCCACCACCCATCACCCGCCCACCACTGCGGCGCGGGCTCCTGGCCCGCGCCCCGGCCGACGCCCCTCCAACCAGCAACCAGCGAGAATAGATTGAGGCCCGGCCAGATCGGCCGGGCCTCCTGCTTGCGTGTGTTGCCAGGCCTGATCCGCCCGGCGGCCGCCCCGAGGGAGCTTAGCGCGTTACCCCCGAGGTGGTGCGGACTTCACAGGCCTCGCAACGAGCATGATCCATTCGCATCACCTCCTTTCCTGCGTCAAGCATAACGGCGCCCACCCCGGTGTCGCAAACCGCCGGCCGGCGCCGCGCGCTCGCCGGCACGCCGCCGTTTCCCCCACATTTGCGACATTCGGATGGTGGCGCCTGCCGTTCGGCCCTCATGCCGTGCACCCGTCTTGCGTAGCTTGAGACGGAGGAGGCAAGTTGATGCAGCGGAAACTCATTCTCTCCACCTGGGCCCTCGTTGCGGCCGCCATCGTCGCCGTCGTCGCCATCGGGCTGCGCGTCGACTCCAACAGCGCACAGGCGGACACCGAGCTCCACGGCCCGCCGGAGGCCGAGGTCACGGCCGAAGGCGACTGGAAGGTCGTCCACCTCACCAGCTCCCGCTTCCAATGGCAGGTCCGCGACGACGAGGACCCCATCGAGGTGATGGGCTACAACGAGCAGATCCCCGGCCCCACCTTCCGCTTCAAGCCGGGCGACAAGCTCCGCGTCTACTACCGCAACGACCTCGATGAGCCGTCCACCGTCCACTGGCACGGCCTCATCGTCCCCAACTCGATGGACGGCGTCGGCCTCCTCACCCAGCCAGCCGTCATGCCCGGCGAGACCTTCGTCTACGAGTTCGAGATCCCGAACACGCCCGGCACCTTCATGTACCACGCGCACATGAACGACCACGAGCAGGTCGCGATGGGGATGAGCGGCGCCTTCATCGTCGAGCCGCGCGACAAGCCTGACAGGTCGTACGATGCCGATTACGTCGTCGTCCTCAACGACATCCGCGGCAACTTCCTCGTCAACGGCAAGGAATTCCCGAACATCGACCCGTGGTTTGTGCGCAAGGGCGACGAGATCCGCGTCCGCCTCATCAACATCAGCCCCGACGCCATCCACCCCATGCACTTCCACGGCCACTTCACGCGCGAGATCGCGCGCGACGGCACCGACATCGGCAACGGCGACGAAGCCAAGGTGGAGAACACGGTGCTGGTCGCGCCCGGGCAGACGGTCGATGTGTCCGTGAAGATGGACGCGCCGGGCCGGGGCGCCTGGCTCTTCCACTGCCACGTCCTCTCGCACGTCGCCGGCCCCGAGGGCACGTCCCTCAACCTGGCGCTCGCCAACGCCGGCATGGTGATCCCGGTCGTGTACGAGGACAGCCTGAACTTCGACCAGCTCGTCGCCGAACTGACGAAGTCCATCGAATCGCTCAAGGAGCTGCGCCGGCAGCGCATCGCCGCCGGCGTGACGACGGACGCCGTCACCGGCACTACCGGCCACGCCGCCGAGGGGACGCATTGATGCGCGCAGGCGACGCCCGCCAGGCAGAGAGGACACTTGACGTGAGACGAAACTGGATGCGATTCGCGATGATCGCCGCGGCCGCCGGCGCCCTCCTCGCCGCCGGTTGCGCCGACACCGACGAGACCGACGACCCGACACCCGTGCAGACGTGGAAGATCACGCCCGCTTCCACCGGCCAGCCGCCCCCCGGCACGCCGACGCCCGCCGCGACCGAGGCCCCCGGGACCCCGTCCGCGGACGGCACGGTGCTGAACGTCGTCGGCGTCAGCAACACCTTCGACGTCGAGGAGCTCACCGCCCCCGCCGGCACCATCACCATCCAGTTCGACAATGAGGACGCCGCCGTCATCCACAACATCCACTTCTTCGCCGGCGACGACGCCTCCGGGGAGGACATCGCCGCGACGGAGCTGGCACCCGGCCCCGTCGAGCAGACGCTGACGATGGAGCTCGAGCCCGGCACGTACTTCTACCAGTGCGACGCCCACCCGACGACGATGAAGGGCATCCTCACCGTCACGTGAGACGGCCGGTCGCGGCCGCCAGGATTCGCTAGAATGAAGGACAGCTCCGAACCGGGGCCTTGCGGGGACGAAAGGGCTCGACAGGGACCGGCGGACCTGAGTTGCAGGCGGAGGGCGGCCATCGACCTCCTTAATCTTGGTGGCCAACCATACACGGCGACCGACAACTCGCCCTCGCTGCCTAAGCAGTGACGTTCACCCCGCTCCTAACCCCGGCGGGACGGGAGTGAGCGACGATTCGTCCGGGGGGCTGCGCATGCGACGCCGATGCCATGCGCCTGAGACCATCGGCTGGCGCTGGACGGTCCCGGCCCGCAGGGGGCCGCCGGCGCAAGATCAAACTGCCGGGATAAGCCTGTAGCAGACTCAGGCCGTTGCGCCTCTGGACGGGGAGTTCGATTCTCCCCCGTCTCCACCACCACCATCAGCCCCGATCCGAACGCGGTCGGGGCTTTCTGCGTTCACGCCCGCGCCATTGCGGACCGCCAGCCGGGTCGGGCGGCGCGAGATCCAGTGCGGCTCGCCCGTCAACATCACATCCCGGCGGCCTTCGAGGATCCCCGGCCGGTCCGGCGCGGGGAGCGGAACCTTCGCGAGGACTGGCCCCCCCCGGCGGAGAATCGTGCTACGGTTGCGGCCGTGACGGTCGAGACGAGGGCGGCTCAGAAGCGCGCGGCCATGGACGCAGGCCTGACGCCGGGTGCCGCCGCTGTCCTCATGCTCATCGCGGCGGCCGGCTTCGTGACCCGTCTCTGGGGACTGGGCGACAAGAGCCTGTGGCTCGACGAGGCGTTTACGTGGGCCATGACGCGTCTGGCCGCCGGCGACATCATCAGCGCCGCGCGCGACCAGGACATCCACCCGCCCGCGCACTACCTGCTCCTGCGTTTCTGGTCGGGCGCCTTCGGCGACTCGGAGCTGGCGCTGCGGCTGCCCTCGGCGCTCGCGGCAGGCGGCAGCTTCCTGCTCCTTGCATACGCCGGCTGGAGGGTCGGCGGGCTGGCGCTGGCCGCCCTCGCGGCGCTGCTTCTCGCAGTGAACCCGGCGGCGCTGGAATACGCGCAAGAGGCGCGCTTCTATCCGCTCATCGGGTTGCTCGCGCTCGCTGCGACGCTCTGTCAGGTGTCGTACGTCACGAGTCCGCGTCCGTTGCCGCTCGTGCTCTACATCATCGCGTCGGTGACGATGGTGTACACGCACTACAGCGGTTTCGTCGTGCTCGCCGTTCACGCGCTCGTGTTCGGATGGTTCGGCATCCAGGAGTGGCGCGGCCAGCGGACGACGCGCCTGCTCGCGGGTGCGGCGCTCGCGGGCGCGGCCGTCGCCGCCGCCTATGCCCCCTGGTACGCCGCGCTCTTCCAGCAGATCGATACCGGCGGGGCCAGCGCCGTCCCCGACCCTTCGCCCCGCCT
>DATMAH010000154.1:0-2011 GCA_035583735.1 Dehalococcoidia bacterium | reverse complement strand
AGCATCGAGCTCTCGCCCGGCGCGAAATCCGCGGTCACGGGAGCCGACGGGCGCTACGCGGTCCAGGTGCCGGCCGGGAGCTACTCGGTCACTTTCGGCAAGGATCCCGCCGACGGCTTCGAGCCCCTGACGATCCCCACCGTCAACGTCGCCATCGACCTCACGACGACGCTCGACGTCTCCGTCGTCCAGACGAACCCGCTCGTCGTCAGCGCCGGTCCCCAGCAGTTCCAGGTGGGCTTCGGCCGTGTGGTCACGCTCTCGGGCTCGGTGACCGGCGCCCCCGCCGGCGCCACCCCCACCTACCGCTGGGAGCAGACGAGCGGCTTGCCCGTCACCCTCACCGGCGCGACCACGGCCTCGCCGACGTTCACGACGCACAAGGCGATGGACGTCTTCACCGCGGGCGCGATCGACCTCCCCCTGCCGCTCCGCCATGAGGTGATGGGCCTCGCCACCCAGGACGTGCGCGCCTTCAGCTACACCTTCCGGCTCACCGTTGAGGCCGCGGGCTTCACCAGGACGGCGACGGTGACGATCGAGACGGTGCCCTGGTCGACCGGCAACCACGTGGTGCCCCTCAACATGCGGGCGATGCTGGGCGCGCCGCAGCAGGCCGCCTACAACTGGACGATCGCCGGCAAGCCCAGCGGCTCGAACGCCGCCCTCGACTACCCGAACGACCGGCTCGTGACCTTCATCCCCGACGTCGCTGGCACGTACACAATCACGGAGAGCGGTGGCGCCGCCACCGTGACGAAGACGATCGTGGCCGCCGAGTACCGGGGCGTCGAGCAGAACTGCAAGGGTTGCCACGAGGACATCTACACGGAGTGGAAGAGGAGCAAGCACTCGAGCCTCTTCACGCGCGGCGTGAGCGGTACGGCCAGCGACCACTACGGCGAGAGCTGCGTCTCCTGTCACTCCCTCGGGTACTACAAGGGCGCGGCCAACAGCGGGTTCGACGACGTCCAGAAGGCCGACAGCTGGGTGTTCCCGTCGACCGCCAACCAGAGCCCTGAGGCCTGGGCCAGCATGCCGCTCAGCCTCCAGAACCTGGCGAACATCCAGTGCGAGAACTGCCACGGACCGGGCAGCCTGCACATGAGCAACAAGGAGCGCATCGCGAAGCCGTTCAGCGCGGCGGCGTGCAACCAGTGCCACTTGGCGATGAGCCATCACGACCGGGGCATGCTGTGGCGCAAGAGCGCTCACGCCAACGACGAGCTCGCGATCGACGAGGGCACGTCGGCGCACTGCGGGCGCTGCCACGGCACCCAGGGCTTCGTCGCGTGGGTGAAGCAGATGAGGACCCGCGGCGACAGCGGCAACATCAAGAAGCCGGACGGCAGCGCCGCCGACACCGCCTACCTCGAGTCGATCGGGATGAAGGCCTCGACCGTGACCGCGCCGAGCTGCCAGGCGTGCCACGAGCCGCACACGACCGAGCTCCGCATCGAGGAGAACACCATCGGGGCGCTGCCCGCCGGGTTCGAGGCGAGGGATGTCGGCAAGGGGGCGCTCTGCATGACGTGCCACAACACCCGCAACGGGCTGCGCGACGATGCGCATCCGCCGACGAGCTACTCGGCGCCGCACCGGCCGTCCCAGGCGGACATGCTGATGGGCAAGAACGCCTTCTTCCTGTCGGGGTACAACATCTCGAAGCACGCGGCCATCAAGGACACGTGCGTCACGTGCCACGTCGCGCTCAAGCCGAACCCGGCGAACGTCGGCGTGGCGTCGATCGCGCACACCAACCACACGTTCAAGGCGACGCTCGATATCTGCGCTTCGTGCCACTCGGACATGGTCACGGGCGCGGCCACGAAGGCCGCGGTCGAACAGGGCCTCGCCGACGTGCACGCGCTCGCGGCGACGAAGCTCGCCGCGAAGCTCGACGCGCTGGTGGCGGCCGCCGCCGGCGGGACGGCGTTCAAGGTGCGCGCCTGGCACCGCGACACGGACCAGTACAGCTCGAGCTCGTCGGGCACGTCCAACGTGAACGTCT
>DATMAH010000153.1:0-2319 GCA_035583735.1 Dehalococcoidia bacterium | reverse complement strand
CGGTTCGCCGTCTTGCCCTCGCCGAAGCGGTCGTCCGGGATCGCCTTGGCGGCGCGCAGGTAGTTGGCGAAGGACTGCCGCAGCTCGGCGACGGCGGTGGAGGCGTTCTGCGGACGCATCGGCGCCGCGAACTTGGCGTTCCACGCGTCGGCGTTGCTGTAGTCGACGCCTTCGGGCGTGGGCCGCTCGCCGCGCGCCATGCGCTCCATGGCGGCCGTCATCTCGCGGTGCCAGCCGGCGATGTGGCCGAGCACCTCCTTGGCGTTCCACGTGCCGTAGAACGGCGTGCTCATCGTCCGCTCGTCCAGGTCGGCGACGGTGGCGAGCAGTTCGTTGAACGCTGCTTCGAGTCCGGCGATCGTCGAGGCTTTATCCATCGTCCCTCCTACGCTCACGTAACCGGCCGGGGATGCGATCGAGTCTAGGCGGACGGCGGGCGTCGGACAACGGCGGTCAGGCGGCGGCTTCGAGGCCGTCAACGGGGGTTCGCTGCATGCCGTGGTCGAGGTCGCGCAAGACGTTCGTGCCGTAGAGGTCGAGGAACGCCTCCACGATCCGGGGGTCGAGGTGCGTGCCGGCCAGGCGGCGGATTTCGGCGATGGCGTCGGCGTGCGGCCATGCGGCCTTGTAGGGCCGCTTGCTGATCAGGGCGTCGTAGACGTCGGCGACGGCGACGATGCGTGCGGCCAGCGGGATTTCCTCGCCCTGGAGGCCGTCCGGGTAGCCGGTGCCGTCCCAGCGCTCGTGGTGCCAGCGGGCGACGGCGCGCGCCGTCTCGAACTCCTTGCTCTCGGAGAGCAGCGCGCCGCCCCATTCGGTGTGACGCTGGATCTCCTCGCGTTCGAGGGGGCTGAGCGCGCCGGGCTTCTTGAGGATCGCGTCCGGTACCTGCGCCTTGCCGACGTCGTGGATCATCGCGGCGTAGGCGATCTCGTCCGCCTCCCGCTCATCGAGCCCCAGGCGCAGCGCGAGCGCGCGCGAGTAGTGCTGGATGTGCTGCAGGTGCACGCCGGCGTCGGTATCGCGGGCCTCGACGATCTGCGCGAGCATGCTGAGCGTCTGGCGGTTCTTTTGCTCGAGGTGCTGGCGCCGCTGGCGGAACTGCGCCGCGAGCGACATGGCGACGAAGCTGGTGAGGACGAAGAACACCATGCGCACGGGAAGCTGGTCGCGTACGTACGTGTCGGCGGGATACTGGGCGAGCGAGCTATAGAGGAAGACGCCGCTCCAGAACGCGGCGAAGAAGAGCGAGCCGATGGGCCCGTAGTAGAGTCCGTTGGTGATGATCAGGATGAGGTAGATGAGCCAGACATCGGTCTCCCGGCCCGCCGCGGCCAGCTCGTGGAAGAAGTAGAGCGAGGCCGCAAGGACAGTGCCGTTGTCGAGCAGGATGCTGGCCACGCGTAGCAGATAGATGCGGCGCCGCGCGACGAGATACCAGAGGAAGAAGTTGTAGGCGATGGCGAAGCCGCACGCCGCGAGCACGCCGTACGACCCGGGAAGCCGGTCGCCCTGCAGGAAGAGCGTGGCGGCGACGGCAAGCGCGATGATCGGCCGGATGACCAGGTACTTCTGCGCGAAGGACAGGTCGTGGTCGGCGAGAAAGCCCTCGACGGCGCCGCGGATGCGCGTGGCAAGCGTGCGCTGCGGGCCGAGGCGCGCGGCTGTCCGGAACACCGCATCGAGCGCGGCATGGTTGGCGCCATTCATGGATGATCCTCGTCGTCGCGCCGCGCAACGTGAACTGCGCTGCGGGGGTGCAGGCACCCGGGTTCTGCTTGATCGGCCGGGAAGCGGGCCGATAGGCTGGCCGAGGGGGCGATTAGCTCAGTCTGGTTAGAGCGTCTCGCTTACACCGAGAAGGCCGCAGGTTCGAGTCCTGCATCGCCCACCAGCCCGCCCTGCCCGCCCTCACGGCTCCCCCAGCGCCTTCGGGTCGACGTGGCGGGCGACGATGCCGTTCGACTCCAGCCACTGCTGGTAGCCGGGCACGGACGAAGCCGGCACGGGCGAGAACTCCAGCCTGATGCGGCTGCCCTTTCCCTCCGGCTCGACGGCGACCTCAGCTACGACGGGAGGCTCGCCGGTGCGGGCCGACTTCATCTGCAGGCCGTTGGCGTCTTCGGTCGATTCGAGCACGCGCCACTTGCCGTCGCGAAGGCGCGTGCGCATGATGCCGGCCACCTCGTTCACGCGCGCATCGGTCTTCCATTCGATGCGGTACGGGTAGAGCGTACCGGCGCCCGCCTCCTCGACCGACGACTTCGCGGGGAGCGGGAAATCGGCGGGCAGCGCGGCGATTTCCCGCTCCCCGCGAAG
>DATMAH010000152.1:0-5625 GCA_035583735.1 Dehalococcoidia bacterium | reverse complement strand
CGGATCTGCGCGTCCAGCGCCGGCATCGCCGTGAAGAACAGCGTGATCGGCGCCATCAGCGTCCACTGCACGAACTGCACCGGGTACAGCCACAGCTTCCACCCGGCGGGCCGCGGCGGCCGCATCAGCATGTCCAGGATGATCATCCCGATGAGGGGGATCATGCAGGGCATCAGGATCATCCGCGACGCCTCGACGAACCAGTCCGGGATGTTGTGCTGCGCGAACGGGTGCAGGCCGATGAAGCCACCCCAGCTCGCCGCCGACATGTTCGCCGCCACGCCGGTGATGAGGAACCACTGCGATGACCACAGCACGTGGTTCTCGGTCAGGCTCCACGTGCGCCGCAGCCGCTTCAGGAACGGGATCTCCGGGTGGCGGAAGAACTGCCGCACGGCGTACGGGATGTCACTGCAGCCCCACGCGTGCCGCCGCGCCTGCTGGTAGTGCTCCCAGAACGTCCGCATGTAGCTGTGCGCGCGCACGCCGTCGTTGCCCACCGGCAGCAGGATCGGCTGCACTTCCGGCTCGCCCTCCAGCTCGAAGAAGCACTTGAGGAACATGTGCCAGTCCTCCGGCACCACGTCCACGTCCCAGTAGCCGACGTCGTGACACATGCGCATGCTCAGGCTGTAGGTGGACTGCGGGAACAGGACGACGTACTTGCGCATCAGCTTCGCCAGGTGGTTGATGCCGCCCAGGCTGTTCTGGATGCGCAGCGGCGCCGGCACGTCCCAGATGTTGTTGTAGTAGAAGATGGGCCCCTGCCAGAACGTGCGGTACCGCTTCGGGTTCGTGGCGAAGTAGTAGGTGAGGGCGCTGAAGTAGCGTGGGTGGAACAGCGTGTCGGCGTCGCAGCTCGTCACCGTCATGTGGTCGATGTCGAAGCCCATCTCGTCGCAGAACAGGCGCTTCGCCTGCTTCGCGGCCCACGCCTCGTTCGACGACTTGCCGCGCACTTCGCCGGCGATATCGCCGGGATGCGTCGTGCCCACGAACGCCAGGAAGCTGTGCGCAAACTCCTCGCGGAGGATGGCGAACCGCTGCGGCGCCTCGCTGTCCGGCTGCTCCATCGCCATCACGACGAGCAGCTTCTCGCGCGCGACCTCGCTCTCGGCCAGCTTGCCCAGCGTCGCGCGCAGCTTCTCCACGGACTCCTTGTACGTGGGGATGATCACCAGGTGGTGCACGTCGTCCCACGCCAGGATGTCGTCGCGCCCGACGATGCGCTCCGCGTTGTACCGTTGCTTCCAGTCGACGCGCGCCATCTCCTTCATCCGGCGATAGCCGCGCACGGTGTGGATGCCGGTGTTGATCGACCGCCACGCCCAGTAGATGTCGAAGCAGAGCAGCATGATCACGAGCGGCATCGGCACGAAGATGGCGCCCCACACCAGCGACGAGATCAGTGCGAAGGCCGCGGCAAACGGCAGGATCTCCAGGCCGCGCTGGAGCACGCGGCTCCAGCCGCTGCCCGTCTGGACGCGCTGCCGCACCGCCGTCGCGGCATCGAGCACGGGGTGCGCGAACTCGCCGATGTCGAGCAGCGGCGCTGGCCGCGGCGCGTCGAGCACCGCGACGGCAGCGTCAGGCTCATAGGTGCTGGCGACGACGCGGAGAGGAGGGCGCCCGCCCCGGTGATGAGGCTTCGCCGCGGGGAGGTCGCCGATCGTCGGGTCGACGGGCTCCCAGGCGGCGCGGAAACTGTCGTTGGCGATGCGGGCGCGGGGTTTTGTTCGCATTCGGGTCGCCTGGCTGCCTCCGTGCCTGCCTTGCGAGGGGTAACAAAAAAGGTCGCCCATCGTTGGTCCGACCTTCAAAGCCTACGAGGTTAGCTGGCGGCTTAGGGGAGAAGGTTCCCCTCTCGCCCTTCGGCGAGTTCAGCCCGGGATCCGGTTTCGGGTCCCCCGCTCCCCGCCCGTCGGCGGAGACTCGGCTGTGCGCAGTATTCAGTTTCCGCTCGATCTTAGGGGTGGCCGATTTGGCGTGTCAAGAGTTTCACATAACGGAAATACGTGTCGCTACGCCGGGCCGCACCACCTGTCATGCATCCGTGATACGCTGTGGCCCCGTCGATTGTTCCCCGTCACGCAGGCGCCGATCGCACCGGGCGCATCAGGTGCGCTACCCTGTCGCCTGGATGCCTCACGTTTCCATAGGCCGCGCGCATATCTACTACGAGAGCCACGGGGCGGGCACACCGCTCCTTTACATATCCGGCATTGGCGGCCACGTCGGTGAGGTCGAGCACCTCGCGGAGGCGCACGCGTCACACCTCCGCTTCGTCGCCTTCGACGCGCGCGGCTGCGGCCGGAGCGAGGGTGCCGCGCCGGCCGAGTCCATCGCCGCCCATGCCGGCGACGCCGCTGCGGTGATGGATGCCCTCGGCCTCGGATCGGCCTTCGTCTACGGGTCGAGCCTGGGTGGCATGGTGGCGCAGGAGCTGGCGATCGGGCATCCCCACCGGGTGCGGGGCCTGATCCTCGGCAGCACGACCGCCGGCGCCATGCGTGGACAGATCCCGTCGATGCGCACGCTGCGGAAGATGGTGCTGAACCAGGCGCTCGCCGGACGCGAGGCGATGATGGCCAACTGGGAGCTGGGCTACAGCCGCGCCTACATCGAGGCGAACTACGAGGCCATGCTCGCGCGCAGCCGCCGCATCGCGTCCTATGCCACGCGCCGCAGCGCGTACCTGCGCCAGGTGTTCGCCGCCGCCTGCCACGACGCCTGGGACCGCCTGCATCGCATCACCTGCCCCGTCCTCATTCTCCACGGCGAGCGGGACCTGCTGGTGCCGCTGCGCAACGCGCGCCGCATGAAGAAGCGGATGCCGCATGCGGAACTGCGCATCTTCCCCGGCATGGGGCATGGCTTCCACCTCGAAGCCCAGGAGCACGCCGACGCGATGGTGTTCGACTTCATCCGCCGGCACGCGACGCTTCCGGAGACGAGCGGTGCCGTACGCTGACAACGGCGGCGTCCGCCTGTACTACGAAACGCACGGGCGCGGCGAGCCGCTGCTGCTGATCCCCGGCTTCGGTTGCACGACGCACATCTATCAGCACCAGACGCCCGCCTTCGCCCAGCGCTTCCGCGTCATCGTCTATGACCCGCGCGGGGCGGCGCGCTCGTCCGCGCCCCCGAGCGGCTGGACCATGCGCGACTATGCCGACGACGCTGCCGCGGTGCTGGATGCGGCGCGCGCGGAGGAGGCGTTCGTGCTGGGCACCTCCTTCGGGGGCATGGTGGCGCAGCACCTGGCGCTGGAGCACCCGGGCCGCGTGCGCCGGCTCGTGCTGGGCTGCACGACGCCCGGCGGCGCCGCGCACGTTTCGCCGCCGCCCGCGCAGATCGCGCTGTTCCTCGCTTCGGGTGATGAGCCGGACCCCGCGAAGGCCGTCCGCATGCGCTACCCGCTGCACTACTCCGACGAATACGCGGCCGAGCACGACGACGAGATCGTCGCGCGCGCGCTGGCCGACCAGGAGTGGCGCTGCTCGCCGGAAGGGCGCGCCGGGCAGCTCGCCGCGATGCGGACGCACGACGTGGCGGGGCGGCTGCCGTCGCTCGCCGCCCCGACGCTCGTCGCCCACGGCGAGCACGACGGCGTGATCCCGGCGGAGAACGCGCGGACGCTCGCGTCGCGCATCCCGTCAGCGATGCTGCGCATCTATGCGGGCGCCCGCCACGTCTTCTTCATCGAACGGGCGGACGAATTCAACCGCGACGTGTTGGAGTTCCTCACGGCCTGAGCGCGACAGGCACCGGCGAAACAACGAAGCCCGGCCGCCTTCGCCAGGCTCCCTGTCGTGCGCGGTCCCGCGACGGCCTCAGGAGTAGCCCTCGGGCACCGCCTCCCAGCCAGGGACGAACTTCCGCCACGCCTCTTCGCGCTGCAGGTACGGGTAGACGACGTAGTAGTTGTTCACCCGCGGCTGGTACGGCTCGCGCATGAGGTGCATGCGCGCCTCCTGCGGCGTGCGGCCGGCCTTTCGGTGGTTGCACGTCTTGCAGGCGGTGACCAGGTTCTCCCAGGTGTGGCGGCCGCCACGGTGGCGGGGCAAGACGTGGTCCAGCGTCAGGTCGCGCAACCCCCGCCGGCCGCAGTACTGGCAGGTGTGGTTGTCGCGGTTGAACACCTCCCGGCGCGAGAGCCGCATCTGCGGACGCGGGCGCCGGATGAGGTAGATGAGCCGGATCACGGAGGGCAGCGGGAAGCTTCGGGTCGCCGAGCGCATCTCTGCGCGTGCGTGCTCGAGCACCTCCGCCTTGCCGCGCTCCACCAGGACGTAGGCGCGGAGCGGATGGCACACGTTCAGCGGCTCGTAGTTCTGGTTGAGAACGAGGACGCTTACGCCTGACATGCCAGGGGGCCTCCGCCTGCCTCGCAGGATAACAAGGGTGGATTCAGCCCAGCAACGAAGCGCCGTTTGTGCCCCGGGCCGTTCCCGCCTACCATCCGCTTCGCCCGGCAGCGCGATTCCAAGGAGTGACAGCGTGGCGACGAAGGACGAGCTCACGGCCGGCATCAACTTCCTGGTGCAGGAAGTCCGCCGCCTGGCGAACGATTTCACCGACGACCAGTGGGAGCGCGTCGTCGACATCGACGGCTGGAAGAACCGCGAGGTGCTCGCGCACATCGCCGGCCTCGGCGGCCTGGTGGTGCCGATGTCAGCGGGCTTCGCGAACGCGCAACCCGGGCAGGACGCCCTGGGCAACGCGAACATCGACCAGATCAACGCCGCCATCGTCGCGCAGCGCGCCGGCAAGACGGCGGCGGAACTGGCGGAAGAGGCGGCGAAGGCGTACACGGGCGTCGTCGAGTGGCTTGCCACAGTGCCGCAGGAGACGCTGGAGAAGCGCGTGACGGCCATGGGCTACAAGGACGTGCAGCTCAGCGACATCCTGATGCGCATGGTGGTGCTGCACGGCTTCGGCCACATCTACAGCGTCTACGCGTCGATCTTCAACAACCCGTAGAGCGCACCGGCGAGAGGGACGGACGCGGACGCCGGCGGCGTTCGCCGGCCGCCTGGCATCTGTCATCTGCGGTCTGCGCCCGCTAGGCGATGCTGGCGACGGGCGTCAGGCGGATGATCTCCGGCCGCCCCGCCAGCATGCCGCCGATCTTGCCGACGAACGCCGCCATGTGCGGCGTCTTCCCGTGCTCCCCCAGCGCCGCATCGTCCGCGTACGCCTCGATGAAATAGAACTCGTTCGGGGCCGTCGTGCTCTGCGCCAGCATGTACTGCAGCGTGCGGCCGCCTTCGTTCGCCTTCACCGCGGCGACCATCTCGGCGCCGGCGGCCTTGAACGCTTCCACTTTGTCTTCCTGCACCGTCAGCTTGGCGATTACGGCGATCATCCTCATCCCTTCTTCCTGGCTCGTGGCTCCGGCATCCTTGCCGATCGCGCGCGGTAGGACAAACCGGCTGTTGCTGCTCAGGACGCGGGGAGGGGGCCACCGTCACGAGTGGCCCCCTCTGTGCTCAGCTCAGGCGCCGGGCCTTAGCCGTCCTGGCGTCGCGCCCAGGCGATGCCGGCGAGACCGGCGGTAGCGGCCGCGAAGAGCAGGAGCGGCAGCACCGTCCGCGTCGCGGCCTCGGGGCCCGTGCCGGTGTC